>CAYFOB010000057.1:11549-13268 GCA_964344525.1 uncultured Thiomargarita sp. | reverse complement strand
CTGAAAAGGTAAAGAGTCTTCTCTCATTTTTTTCCAAAACAGCCTCTCAATGTTACGCACCTTCGTTCCCACGCTTGCCTAGTCCGAATTATTTGACCCAATCCAAAGGATACTTTCCCCATTTATGAACCGCTTCCGATATTGCTAACAAGACATCATCTGGTACCTGCCAAGGAATTTCACCATGGTTATCTGCAAGAATGTAACCGCCACCAGGTCCTGCTTTAGCGATGGCTTCTTTGACTGCTGCTTCAGCTTGTGCCTTTGTCCAACGGTGCATCTCAATACCGTTTAAGTTGCCCAGTATGGTGAGTTTTCCCTGACACGCAGATTTGACATTGTTCAAATTGTCCAGCAGGCTGGTGCCTATCACTGCTGTTCCAGTTTGTGCGATCTCGTCTAGAATGGGCAAACAACGTCCTGATGCCATATGGGTTGCTGTGGGTCCTTTAATCGCCGCCAAGGTGCGCTTTGCAATTTGAAAGCCTGTTTGCAGGTATTGGGCTTTTGGTGTAATCGTGATGGATGAGACAGGGTCAAAATAACAAATCGCCGTCGCTCCTGCCTCTAATTGTGCATTTGCCCAGTCCACACAAAATGCCTCGTTTATTGCCATCAAGCGCTCGAATAAGTCGGGTTGCTCATACATCAATTCAATATATTTATCAAAACCCATCTGCATCACCGGCAAAGAGAAAGGAGACATGACAACGCCAATAATGGGCACTTCATCATGAACCCTCGCTTTTAATATTTTAATGGCATTTAATACTTTAATCAAACAGGCTGTTTTTTTTATATTGGGTGGTTCTAAGTTTTTAATGTCTGTCGGTTTCTGGATAAATGGGCTACCTGCATTGGGTGGACCATCAAGACGATAAATCACTTCTGCGCCCCAGGCTTCGACTTCAATCGGGGCATAAAAAAAACTGTAGATACAGTCAGTGCGATACTTTGATCGCATGCGAAGTTGTCCTTCTACCACATATTCCGGTTTAGAAAAGTATTCTTTGATGGATACCCCAAGCTCTTTGGCACCGTGCATAGTCACCAATAAAAAAAGGGGCACACGATCCGGTTCTTGGTGTCCCAATGTTGTCAATACTCGTTGTAAGGAAGTCATAGTGGTGCCTCCATGATTTGAGTAAGGATTTCTATTGCATCTGAGGCGTTTTTGCCCATAGCATCTGCGCCCACTTCTTGCCAAAGTTTGTCATCAAAGCGGAAAGGGGCGCCACCCACGATAATCTTGATGTCCTGGTTTAACCTTGCTCTCAGTTCTTTAACTTTGAGTGCTGAAGGGAACATCAATACAGAAACCAGGAGAATTTGAACACTATCCTCTTGAACGCGATTGACTAATTCATCCACTGTCGCCCTACCATAATCTGTGAGTTCAAATCCGCTTGCGCGCAACATGGAATAGACAATGCGCTTGCCCATCATATGATAATCTTCAAGTACTGTAATTGCTATTTTGGGTTGATTTTGGCGTATCAGTTCACTTGGAGAAAAAATGGTTTCCATCAATTCTTCACAGATACGCCCACTCATGTAAACTTGGGACAAGGCAATATCCCCCTCTTCCCACTCCCTACCAATTTTTTCGAGGGTAGGAACGATGACTTTTTCTACTAATTGAATTGTTGACAACTCAGCCTGCATGACGATATTTTTAGCGGCTAACCGTTCAACATTTAACAGGGCATGCTTAAAATT
>CAYFOB010000057.1:0-11539 GCA_964344525.1 uncultured Thiomargarita sp. | reverse complement strand
AAATTTTCTGATATTTTTTTTAATTTAGTCGTCATAAGTCCAAAACTACCACTAACTACAAGGATTATATTTAAGAAGGGATAAACCGCCGCTCTAAAACGGTTTTGAGTTATCTTTTTTAAGTACAGTATATCTCAACGCAACTCATAATGTTTGATTATTATTTAGAAATAGATATAATATTTTTTTTAAGTAACTGATGTTACGCACCTTCGTTCCACGTCGAATGGAATAAAGGTGCGTAACATCCACAAAATTAATGGTCAGATAAATGAAGCATATTACAAAATGCATAATTGCAGGTTTGGTGGCGATATTACCAATTGGTGGTATTTTATTGACATTCTTTCTTTTAGAAAGATACATCAGTTATTCAGGTATTGACAAACTGAGTTTCTATTTTCCTGGTTTAGGCTTGATTTTAGCACTCTTTTTGATCTATTTATTGGGATTACTCGTAACAACTTACGTTGGGAAATTTTTTTACTCTTTTATTGATCGAATATTGAAGAAAATTCCTGGTTTGGGCTTCCTGTATAGTTCATTAAAAGAATTACTTGGTTATGGGGACGGTGAACAAGCCTTATTCACTAAGGTTGTATTGCTTGACGCTAAGCTTTTTGGAGGAAAATGTTTAGGACTTGTCACTCAAGACATTATTTTGGATGGTATTGAGACTTCTATTGTATATGTACCAAATGCGCCCAGCCCAGCGAATGGTAATCTTTACTATATCGCTTCAAAAGAATTGGTTGAAGTTGACATGACAACAAATGATGCTTTGAAAGTGTTGTTTGCCATAGGCAAAATAGATGCTAAATATGATCTCCTCAATAAATGAGCAATCATAAGATGGAAAAGTCAGTAAACAAAAGATTGAGAACGCATTTTGGTCACTATGTGAGACCAAATGATTTTATTAATAAATCACATTGTGATGAATGTGAGGAGCATTATCAAACCTTATTAGATGTTCATGCCTCAGATTTGAGGTTGCACCATGTCGAAAATCCGGGAGCGGATCCTACCTGTTTTTTATCATCAGAGGGATTTCGCTACTACTTTTGGGCAATGGCACAAATCGCAGAAAACCACCCTGATGAATGGATGTACATTTTTCTGGGACGTATCAATCGTTCTCTTTTACGATCATTTAATGCTGCTGATTTGGCGCTTTGCCTAAGTTTGTTGAAATATTGGCAATCCGAGCTGATCATCGATGATTCGTCTGATATTAACAGATTGTATGAGGCTATTCGGGTTGTCACCGAAATCCAAAATGAGAGGGGTTAAGGGCTTGCAACTCAAACTTGGAATAAATTTGGGTGGAGGGGATTTAAGATACCCTCAACTTTGATAGGTTCAAAGCCCGAAGAGACAGAACACAATTCAATTTCGGAACGAAGCCTTGTCAAACACACTGTTTTTCTTAAACTGCTCAAACCAACGAAATTAATTTTATCACCATCAGGCGCTAGATTGTGCGTCAAAGCCAAAAAATTTTGATAGCGCGGCTGCCTGTGATTCATATTCAAAAGCTTCACGGACTAAGGTTTCAGCACGCTCTTTTTCATTGTGATGACGTGCTACCATAGCAAGTTCAGCTAATTTCATAGCTTGGTGATGTAATTCACGAACATTGCTCATATTGATACCATTTTAGTCCATCAGTAATAAGTGGTATTCCTTTTGCTAATGAATCTATATCTAACTTTGGAACCATTGAGATTTTATCTGTTCAGCCAGCGTAGCACATCATCAAGTTTCTATTGTCGTGTTCTTTTTTGTTTCAGGTTCACTTGCACAATTTTTGGTGCAAGTAAACCTGAAACAAAAAAACACGACAGAGTAGTAGGGTGTTTCGTGGAAAAAAATACACCAATCAAGGCGGATTTAGCCGCAGGTTTGGCGACACGGCTTAGGTAATCACCGATGGTTTATTACGCCCAGTATATTTTTTGATACCAGCAATCGAATCTGCCACCTCAATTAAATCTGCCAAAGCTTCTTGAGCATCTAAGGCATGTTTAGCAGGATTTTCTTCAAACGATTCTAGATACACGCGCAAAGTTGCGCCCTGGGTGCCTGTGCCTGATAGACGAAATACAATGCGTGCCCCATCTTGAAAACCAATGCGTATTCCTTGATTTGTACTGGTGCTGCAATCAATAGGATCAGTATAGCTAAAATTATCACAATATTTGACCACATAGGCACCAAATGATTGTTCATTTCTTAAAAAACTGAATGTGTTGGACAAATTGTCCATTAATGTTTGGGCAGCTTTTGTGTCTATGCCTTCATAATCATGGCGGGTGTAAAAATGGCGTCCATATTTTGCCCAATGTGTACGCACAATCTCTTCCACCGTTTGTTGGCGCACCGCTAAAATATTGAGCCAAAATAAAACCGCCCATAAACCATCTTTTTCTCGCACATGGTTGGAGCCGGTGCCAAAACTTTCTTCACCGCACAATGTGGCTTTACCAGCATCTAACAAATTGCCAAAAAATTTCCAGCCTGTTGGTGTTTCAAAGCAATCAATGTTCAGGGCTTTCGCGACGCGATCTGGCGCGGCGCTGGTGGGCATGGAACGTGCAATGCCCGCTAAACCGTTTTGATAGCCGGGAACAAGGTGGGCATTTGCTGCTAAGATGGCAAGACTGTCTGAAGGAGTCACAAAAAAACCTTGCCCTAAAATCATGTTACGATCTCCATCACCGTCTGAAGCGGCGCCAAATTGCGGGGCATTATCTCCATAAAGTATATCAACCAAATCATGGGCATAAGTTAAATTAGGATCAGGATGCCCCCCACCAAAATCTTCTAAGGGCACACCATTCATCACGGTACCAACGGATGCTCCGATTTTTTCTTCGAGAATTGTCCGCGCATAAGGTCCAGTGATTGCATGCATTGCATCAAAACGCATGGTAAATCCTGATTGGAACAAAGCTTTAATTTTTTCAAAATCAAAAAGTTGTTCCATAAGGGCGGCATAATCAGAGACGGGATCAATGATTTCGACTTGCATATCCCCCATGTGTGTTTGACCCAATTGAGATAAATCAATATCAGCAGTGTCAGCAATACGATATTCAGCAATTTTCAGGCTGTGGTCATAAATCGCTTGGGTGATTTTTTCTGGCGCAGGTCCCCCGTTGCTAATGTTATATTTGACACCAAAATCACCGTTTGGTCCACCGGGATTATGGCTGGCAGAGAGAATAATCCCACCAAAAGCCTGATGTTTGCGAATAACAGCTGAGGCGGCTGGCGTAGAGAGCAGCCCATTTTGCCCGACCAATACGCGCCCAAAACCGTTAGCAGCCGCAATTTTCAAAATGGTTTGGATAGCCGTTTTGTTATAATAACGCCCATCCCCCCCAACAACGAGGGTTTTGCCCTGAAAATGGTCTAATGAGTCAAAAATGGATTGGATAAAATTTTCAAGATAGTGGGGCTGCTGAAATACGTTCACTTTTTGACGCAAGCCAGAGGTGCCTGGTTTTTGCCCTTCAAAGGGGGTTGTTTGAATTTTCATAGGAGTTGCAAATAAATTTTAGGATTCTTTGACTTGTAAACTTGATTTTAAGTGACTTTAAATATATATATGATAACTGATAACTGATAACTGATTATCAATTGGCTTGGCAAGTTATAACCCAATTAATTATGTTCACGCATTTATTGCGATGTCAACTGCATCAATTACTTATGAAAGAAGTTCATTTTTACAAAACAGAGTTAGGTGAATGCCCAATTTCGGAATTTTTAAATTCGTTGGCAGCGCAAAAAGCGCAAAAAGTGCTTTGGGTATTGCAATTGATTGAAGATGCCCCAGCATTCCCCCCTCAGTATTTCCAAAAATTAACGAATGCTGAAGATATTTGGGAAATTGGAATTCATTTGGGTAACGATATTTTTAGAATATTAGGTTTTGAGGATAAGCAACAGTTTGTTTTGAATCACGCTTTTCAAAATCCCACCCAAAAAACCCAATTATTGGACGAAATAAAAATTGCCGAATTACACAAACAAGACTACTTCAATCGGAAACTAACATTATGAGCGATTTGAAAGACTACATCAAGCATCGCAAACAACAAGACAAGGAATTTGCTGATGGATTTGATGAAGGTTATCAAAATTTCAAAATTGGCATCCTACTTCGTCAAGTCAGAGAAAGCTTGGGGCTTACTCAAGAGGATATAGCAGCCAGGTTATACACCAAAAAGTCTGCTATTTCCAGAATGGAAAACCATGCTGAGGATATGAGCCTTTCAACACTGGGAAGATTTGCTGCTGCGCTTGGCAAAAAACTTCAAATTTCCATAAAGTAGAGGAAGAGTTTTCTTCCTCTGGCACTAACTACAAGGATTATATTATCGATAGGATAAAGCCTAGCAAAAATGTCGGTTTTGATTTATCCTTTTTTAAATATAATCCTTGTAGTTAGTGTCTTTTTTTTTCCTTTAATTAACCAAATGTTTAAACCATTTCCTTTTTATATAGGTTTACGTTACACTCGCGCTAAGCGTCGTAACCATTTCATTTCTTTTATATCCTTGACTTCCATTCTTGGCATTGCTTTGGGCGTGACTGCGCTCATCACAGTATTATCGGTGATGAATGGCTTTGAAAAGGAATTACGTCATCGCATGTTAGGCATGTCCGCGCATGTTGTGGTTAGCAGTTTTAATAAGGATTGGGGTGATTGGCAAGAGTTCGCACAAGAATTGCGAACACATCCCCATGTGACAGGGGTAGCACCGTTTATACAAGGTCAAGCCATGATTTCTTATCGCAAACGAGTGGAAGGTACTTTTTTGCAAGGCATTTCTCCTGAGATTGAACCCCAAGTCTCTCAAGTCACAGAAAAAATGACAGCAGGCAGTATAGACAATCTAAAACCAGGCCAGTTTGGAATTGTTTTGGGGGGAGAATTGGCGCAATCATTGGGTGTTTCAATCGGGCAAAAAATCACGCTAGTTGTGCCACAAGCCTCCGTTACCCCGGTAGGCTTATTACCCCGTATGAAACGCTTTACTGTGCAAGGCATTTTTAGCATTGGCATGCATGAATATGACAGCGGCTTGGTGTTATTGCACTATAAAGATGCTGCCAAATTATTGCGAATTCCAGTCGGCCATATTCATGGATTAAATGTCAAATTGGATGATATGTTTCTTGCCAAATCATTCAGCCAAAATTTGCAAAATGAAATACCCTTTTATCACATCTATGATTGGACGTATCGCCATAAAAATTTTTTTGAAGCGATAAAAATGGAAAAAACCGTGATGTTTGTGATTTTAACATTGATTGTTGCGGTAGCCGCTTTTAATATTGTTTCCACCTTAGTGATGGTTGTGACAGATAAACAGGCAGATATTGCCATTTTGCGAACTTTGGGCGCAACACCTGGCACCATTATGGCGATTTTCATTGTACAAGGCGCATTAATTGGTGTCTTTGGCACCTTATTAGGACTAGGTGGCGGGGTTAGTTTAGCTTTAAATATTGAAACCGTCATTCCTGCGATTGAGCAATTTTTGGACATTCAACTCCTTTCTCCAGAGGTGTATTACATCAGTGACTTACCTTCTGACTTACGATGGGCTGACGTTTACAAAATCACGGGATTGTCTTTAATAATCAGTTTATTAGCAACGATATATCCCGCATGGCGTGCTTCACGTACCCAACCAGCGGAGGCCTTACGTTATGAGTGAACCTGTACTGACTTGCAAAAATGTCTCTAAATGTTTTAAAGAGGGTGGTTTGTCTGTTGATGTTTTGCGCCGTGTTGATTTGAGCATCGCAGCAGGTGAACAAGTTGCAATTGTAGGTACTTCTGGGGCAGGCAAAAGTACTTTGTTACACCTACTAGGCGGCTTAGATAATCCAAGCCAAGGTGAAATTTGGGTGAGTGGGCGCTTAATGAATCAATTAAGCCCAGCACAACGCGGCTTATGGCGCAATAAAAATTTAGGCTTTGTGTATCAATTTCACCACCTATTGCCAGAATTTACAGCCTTAGAAAACGTTTGTATGCCGTTATTGATTCGTGGCATGTCCCCAGCAAATGCCCAAGAAAAGGCGACGCATATTCTCAGCCAAGTCGGCTTAGAGCAACGCCTCAAACACAAACCAGGAGAATTATCAGGTGGAGAACGGCAACGAGCCGCTGTGGCGCGAGCCTTAGTAACAGAACCGAAATGTGTTTTAGCCGATGAACCCACCGGCAATTTAGATCACCGCACGGCAGAACAAGTGTATGAACGTATGCTTGATTTAAATCATGCCGTTGGAACGAGTTTGGTGCTGGTCACACATGATCCTGTACTTGCTCAGCGCATGGATAGGACATTGCGGTTGGTTGATGGGGAATTGGTGGCGGAATAAAATGGCTAAAAACCTCAGAGCTAGCAAACCTCTGAGGTTTTTGAGCTTGGACGTTATAGCCATACAGAGGTAACAAAAAGTCGAAAATGAAAGTCTATTTGGATAATTGTACATTTAATAGGCCATTTGATGATCAAAGTTATATTCGTATCAAAATCGAAACGGAGGCCAAATTATATGTGCAAGAAAAAATTAAGGATGGAGAATTGGAATTAGGTCATTGATCCAATAAAATTTGTTAAGGTTTTTGATAATTATGATAGCTGATACTGAAATCCGATCAAAAGGAATGGAAGCTTTAATGTGTGTACTAGGAGAGGTTCAAGCAGAACGTTTTATAAGCTTAGTTATGAGAGAACCCTTTGACTACACAATTTGGCAACGGAAACTCTGGCTCAATAAGGATGTTGAAGAAATTAGTCATAAAGCGATGTTATATCGCCATCAACGGCTAATATAGTTTCCACGCTCATCGTTAGACCTGTCCTGAAATAATTTGAACTGTGATTTATGTGATTGATCTGATTATTATGAGGGTGCTAATGCGGATTTTTTCCTCAAATCAATCACATAAATCATAAGAATCACAGTTCAAAATTATTGATGATTGATATGATTATTATGAGGGTAGTTAAGCGGAAATCCCCTATTTTTAAAAACGTTCAATCCAGAAATAATATGTTTGAAACCAAATTAGCAACTGAAGCTGCCGCAACAAACCAAGATCGAGCGGCTATTATTGAGCATCCTAATGGACAATTATTGGTCATTGCTGATGGGGCTGGTGGTATGGGTGGAGGTGGAGAAGCGGCAGAACTTCTCATTCAAACCATTAAAGACTCCGTTGTACCCAAAAAGCATTTTGTTAATCCATTGATGTATTGTAGTCTATTAGTAGAAGCTGATGAACGATTATCTGAACATCCAATGGCGGGCGAAACGACTGCCATCATTGTGGCGCTGAGTAAAGACTTCGTTTGTGGCGCAAGTGTTGGTGACTCTGGCGCATTTTTAGTGCAGGAGCAAACCATCGAACTTACTGCTCAACAGCAACGCCGTCCCTTTCTCGGTTCAGGTATGGCAGCGCCCACACCGTTTGGTCCAGAACCCTTTGAAGGTACACTTCTTATCGCCACTGATGGCTTGATTAAATATGCCAAGTTGGCTATAATTCATAAAATTCTGTTGACAAATAGCAGCACTGCAGCTACAAAAGCCTTAATTGAATGTGTTCGTTATCCATCAGGCGAATTGCCTGATGATGTCACAGTTATCATAAGTCATCAATAACCAACAAAAGCGCTATTTGGACACATCACCTATGCAAACTTTAATGCGACGTGGATTTCAGTTTTGGATAATCCTGATATTTTTGGTTTGGGGAGAAATTGGACTCGCGTCTCAGGAAATACTGGTAGAACAAACCTATGACTCTCAATCAACACAAGCTGTAGAAAACAAACCTAAAAAGGACTTAACGCTTTTTTTTCTAATTGGTCTCATAATAAATCTTATTATGCTATCACTGTTTATTGTTTGGGCTGTTAGAGAGTGGCGAAAGACACCCAAAAAGGATGAGACGCAGAAAAAATAAGTTGCCGATTATGAATCAAGAACTGTGTCAAAGAAAAAAGCATTGACACAGTTCAAACAAGCGAAAGAATTTTAAAGCTTAACATTTAACTTGGAGAACTCATTGAATGTTTGACAAACACTTACAAATCAGTCTTTTCGGATTATTCTGTTACATTTCTGCGCCACTCATAGCTGGTGAAGTCCATGAATTTACACTAGACAACGGTTTACAGTTGGTCGTTAAGGAAGATCATCGAGCGCCTGTTGTTGTTAGCCAAATATGGTATAAAGTTGGGGCGAGCTATGAACAGGAAGGGAAAACAGGGCTGTCACACATGTTGGAACACATGATGTTTAAAGGGACAAAAAAATATTCACCAGGAGAATTTTCTCGCATCATGGCGGCGAATGGGGCGCAAGAAAATGCTTTTACGGGTTCTGATTACACCGCCTATTTCCAAACTTTAGAAAAAAGTCGCCTCCACATCAGCTTTGAAATGGAAGCAGATAGGATGCGTTATTTGGTGCTGACTGAAGACGAGTTTGTCAAAGAAAGACAAGTGGTTGCGGAAGAACGTCGCCGCCGCACCGACGATAAGCCTATTAGTTTGATGTATGAACATTTTTTGGCAACCGCTTATCAAACCAGTCCTTATCACAATCCGGTTATTGGATGGATGAGCGATATTCAAAATTACTCTTTGGCTGATTTACAGGCGTGGTATCAACGCTGGTATGCGCCCAATAATGCTATTGTTGTAGTGGTTGGTGATGTAGAACCTCAAGCAGTATTAGCCTTGGCTAAACAACATTTTGGTCCACTCAAACCCAGTGAAATGACACCACCGCATCCGCGCCCAGAAGTTGAACAATTTGGGGTCAAACGCCTGACCGTCAAATTGCCTGCTAAATTACCTTATCTCATCATGGGATACAAAGTGCCCGTCTTGAAAACGCTTGATAAAGAAAATCGTTGGAAGGCTTATGCCTTAGAAGTTTTAGCCAACATATTGGATGGCGGTGACAGTGCCCGCTTATCCAAAAATTTAATACGAGGACAAGAAATCGCAACCAGTGCGAGTGCTGATTATGAAACCTTCAGCCGTTTAACCGAATTGTTGACACTCAGTGGTATGCCAACCAACGCGCACACGGTAGAGGAATTAGAAAAAGCCTTCCAAGAACAGATCAAACAATTACAAACCACTTTGGTAGAGCCTGCCGAATTGGAGCGGGTGAAAACGCAATTACGCGCCTCTGAGGTGTATGAACTTGATTCGCTGTTTTATCAAGGTATGAAAATTGGACTGTTGGAAACGGTAGGCTTGGATTGGCAATTGTTTGATCATTACTTAGATAACATCAAGGCTGTCACAGCTGAACAAGTACAAGCTGTTGCACGTCAGTATTTTATTGATAAAAACTTAACCGTTGCTGTACTAGAACCCTTGGAAAAATAAAGGAGCTGTTCATAAAAATGAAATTAATTTTTGCATTGGCTTGCTTATTCTTTAGTAGCACTATTTTTGCGATACCCACCATTCAACATTGGCAAACAGAGAATGGAGCCCGTGTTTACTTTGTACCAGCGCCCAATTTGCCAATGGTTGATATCGAAGTTGTGTTTGATGCGGGCGGTGCTCGTGATAAACCAGGACTTGCCACGCTAACCAATGGCTTACTGAATGAAGGGGCGGGTGGATATTCGGCAGATCAAATTGCGGAACATTTTGACAGTTTAGGCGCAGAATTTGGCAACGATGTTGATAGCGATATGGCAACGCTCAGTTTACGTAGTTTGACAGAGCCACAATTATTGCAACCGGCTTTAGAAATGTTAGCTTTGTTATTGGTTAAACCTGATTTTGAGGAAACGCCACTTGAACGTGTTCGGCAACAAATGTTGGTCAATCTCCAATATCAACAACAATCGCCTAGAGATATTGCAAAAAAAGCGTTTTATAGTGCCGTTTTTGGTACGCATCCTTATGCCACATTGGCAAGCGGCACGCCTGAAAGTATAGTCGCATTAACTCGTGACGATGTCAAGGCCTTTCATGCGCGCTACTATGTGGCAAAAAATGCAATGGTATCAATAGTTGGCGCTTTGGATAGAAAAACGGCTGAAGCCGTTGCGAACACAATAGTTGAGCAACTCCCTGTTGGTACAGCAGCACCCGCTTTAGCAGCTGTTACTGCCTTGAGTCAGGCAAAAAACATACACATTGATTACCCATCAACACAAACCCATGTCTTTATTGGACAACCAGGAGTAGCGCGAGGTGATCCTGACCATTTTACGTTGTATGTGGGTAATTATATTTTAGGTGGCAGTGGTTTAGTCTCACGATTGGCAGATGAAGTACGTGAAAAACGTGGTTTGGCTTACAGCGTTTATAGCTATTTTGCACCACGGCGTGTTGCAGGACCATTTATCATGGGCTTAGCTACCCGCAATGATCAAACTCCTCAAGCCTTGCAAGTTGTGCAAGACACTTTGCGCGATTTTATTGAAAAAGGTCCTGATGAGGCTACCCTAAAAAAGGCTAAACAAGGCATCACAGGCTTGTTTCCACTCCGCATTAAGAGTAATAGGAATATTATCGGCTATGTGTCCATGATTGGGTTTTATCGCTTATCACTTTGTTATTTGCACACATTCAATGAAAATGTTGAAGCGGTGACGTTAGACATGATCAAGGACGCTTTTCAACGACGGTTGGATTTGGATAAGCTGGTGACGGTGACTGTTGGTAAAAAGCAGTAATGACACCCACTCAAATAAATAAAATCGGTAGTCCTGAAATCTGAGTGATATTTTAGGGTATTACTAAAGAAGCATTGTAATAATGAATAAATTCCCAAATAGCTCCAATGTGATTTTCAAGTTTCTTGGAAAAAGAAAGTGTTTTTCTGACCAGACGAGAAATGCGTTGTCTTAAGGTACAATTGAATCGCTCAATGTGACTGGTTTGCCCCGTTTCTTTACCAACGGCACGATGATCCAAATGTGCTTAATGTTTTAGTTGATGGAGCTTATACGGGTGAAAATTTTGCCAATGCCATATCGCTCCTGATTGCTTCTGAAGTAGAAGTTGCCAAAGTTAATGAACTTGACCATTTTGAAGTTATTCCTCTTCGAGGGTTGTAGAACGTTCTTTTGGATGGCTAGAAAAATGCAGAATACTTTGGAAAAATTGTGAAAGACAGTTAAATACGTCCTTTGCTTTTCTCAGAAATAACGACTTTTTTTTAGTCTTTTTATATTTTTCATTGACATAATCTTGTAACCAACGTTCTGATACACCTGTCACACGTGCTATTCCTGCTAAAGACAGTCGTTCTAATAATAATTTGTCAATTACTTTGTTTCATCTGAAATCGGCTGTTTTTCTGGATTTAATACAAATTGTCTCTTACAATCCTTGCATTTATATTTCTTTTTTCCATTACCTAAGGCACTGGGGTCGTTGAGTCAATGCCATTAAGTTAAGAATTAGACTTTTATTTTCAACAAGATTAATATAATAGTTTTTTTTTAAAGTTTTTTTTATTA
>CAYFOB010000056.1:0-13311 GCA_964344525.1 uncultured Thiomargarita sp. | reverse complement strand
CTCTTGTTCACAAACCATAGTCGCAAAGCTTGTGAACGAGGATGCGTAACACCAGATCATAACATGAGCATCTATGTTACGCCGCTTTCCGTTATTGTCGATGGAAGAAAACGGCTTTATAACTGTAGCTAACTTTTAAATGGCTAAATGTCCCTTAACAACTCATTCAATCCCACTTTTCCCCGCGTTTTTTCATCGACTTGTTTAACAATGACAGCACAATAGAGACTATATCGACCATCTTTTGAAGGTAAATTGCCAGACACGACCACAGAGCCAGGAGGAATATAGCCATAAGTTACCTCTCCTGTTTCACGATTATAAATTTTAGTGCTTTGCCCAATGTACACACCCATGGAAATCACTGAACCTTTACCAACTATCACACCTTCAACAATTTCTGAACGTGCGCCAATAAAGCAATCATCTTCAATAATCGTGGGACCAGCTTGTATGGGTTCTAAAACACCGCCTATTCCTACCCCACCCGACAAATGCACGTTTTTACCAATTTGTGCGCAAGAACCAACAGTTGCCCATGTATCCACCATTGTACCACTGTCCACATAAGCCCCAATATTCACATAAGAAGGCATCAGTACCACGCCAGGCGCAACATAGCAGCCTTTACGCGCCGTGGCAGGGGGCACAACGCGCACACCTTGTTCACGAAAATCACGCGAATTCATATCGGAGAACTTAGAGGCAACCTTGTCATAATAATTAGTAAAACCGCCCTTGATAAAATAATTTTCTTCAAGGCGAAACGATAACAAAACCGCTTTTTTTACCCATTGATTGACAACCCACTTCTCTTGTTGTTTTTCTGCAACACGTAAGGCGCCTTGATCAAGTAAATCAAGCGTTTCAGTAACACTTTTTTTAATTTCGTGGCTAACATTCTGTGGATTGAGTTCGGCACGATTTTCAAATGCTTGTTCAATAATATTTTCTAAATTATTCATAATTATCAAAAATTGGTAATAACAGCGCGTATCCGTTGCGCGGCTTCAATACACACCTCTAGTGGCGCAACCAAAGCCATACGAATACGATTTTGCCCAGGATTAACGCCATGAGCAGTGCGCGATAAAAAACGGCCTGGTAATACAGTGACATTTTGTTGCACAAATAATTCACGGGCAAATTCGTCATCAGCAATTGGTGTTTTAGGCCACAAATAAAAACTGGCAGGTGGCCGAGTAACAGACATCACCGGTGCGAGAATGTCCATGACAGCCTCATATTTTTGCCGATATAAAACGCGATTGGCTTCAACATGGCTTTCATCTTCCCAAGCAGCAATGCTTGCCGCTTGCACAGCTAATGACATGGCACAACCATGATAAGTGCGGTAAAGCAAAAATTGGCGCATAATGTCAGCATCGCCTGCCACAAATCCAGAGCGTAAGCCTGGGGCATTAGAGCGCTTAGAAAGGCTATGAAATACCACACATCGTCGATAATCCAATCGCCCCATGGCAGCGCATGCTTGTAATAAACCCACCGGCGGCTGCTCAGCATAAATTTCAGAATAACACTCATCAGCAGCTATGATAAAATTATACTCATCAGCCCGTTTAATCAAGCTTTGTAGTGTGGAAATATCCAACACCGTGCCAGTGGGATTATTCGGTGAACAAATATATAATAATTGGCAACGTGCCCAAACCGCTTCAGGAACAGCAGCAAAGTCAGGTTGAAAATCAGTCTCTTCTAAACAATTGATATAAAAAGGTTTAGCGCCTGCCAGCAAGGCAGCGCCTTCATAAATTTGATAAAAAGGATTGGGCATCAACACCAGGGGCTCTGAAACTTGGCGATCAACTACGCATTGTGCAAACGCAAACAATGCTTCACGGGTGCCATTGACGGGTAAAATATGTCTATTGGGGTCAATACGACCAATTGGAAGCGCAAAGCGTTGGCTCAACCAACATGATATGCTTTGACGTAGCGCATCGCCCCCTTTGGTCGTTGGATATTGGCAAAGCCCTTGCGCCGTATTCATGGCATTAACTATGAAATTTGGCGTGGCATGTTGCGGTTCACCGAGGTAAAGATTGATTGCACTGAACTCTGAAGGCGGTACAGACTTTTTTTTAAGCTGAGCTAATTTTTCAAATGGATAAGATTGTAGAGATTTAAGATCAGGGTTCATAGAAGGCACCTGTGTGTCATTCACAAAAATTTGATATCTTTTTATTTTTAAAGTAGCATGAAAATGCTTGAGGTGGTTAGCCACAAATCCTTACGAGGGATGTGCTATACTTTTATGCAAAGCGTCTCCACCAATTAAAAAAATGGGCCTTGTGCTCATTTTTTTTTGAACAAAAATAACTGATAACTGAAAATGTTAGATCAAAAAGTACAACAATTGATTGCTCCTATTGTCACAGCCTTAGGCTATGAATTGGTAGGCGTGGTACGTCTCTTGCAAGGGGGGCACAACACTCTTTTGCGCGTGTACATTGACCATCCAAACGGGGTTAGTCTAAACGATTGTGAGCAAGTGAGTTATCAGGTCAGTGGAGTACTGGATGTCCAAGATATTATACAGGGTCATTACACTTTGGAGGTTTCGTCTCCCGGTTTGGATCGCCCTTTATTTACACTAGACCATTTTACACGCTTTGTTGGCTGTCAAGTAAAAGTGCATCTCAATTTACCTTTGAATGCGCGACGCAATTTCACAGGTTTACTGCAACAAGTCCAAGGTAGTAATGTGATAGTGGTGGTGGATGGCACAGAATATAGCCTGCCTTATGATCAAATAGACAAGGCACACATTGTACCCGACTGAAGAACCACACACGTTTAAAGAAAAAACAAATAATTGGTTCGATAGGGGTGATGACTATGAATAAAGAAATTCTCTTGGTCGTAGATGTGGTATCTAACGAAAAAGGCGTGAGTCATGAGGTTATTTTTGAGGCCTTGGAATGTGCGATAGCAAGTGCTACTAAAAAACATTATAAAACTGAAACCGACGTGCGCGTACATATTGAACGACGCACAGGTGATTATAGCGCCTTTCGTCGTTGGCAAGTGGTTGAGGACAGCAAGGTGGAATCACCTGATCTTCAAATGAACTTAACTGAAGCGCGATTAGAAAATGCTGACATTTCCGTTGGAGAATGGGTTGAAAAACCGATAAAAACGATAAGTTTTGATCGGATTGGCGCACAAACGGCTAAACAAGTGATCGTGCAAAAAATCCGTGAAGCGGAACGGGCGCAAGTATTTGAAGCTTACAAGGATCGGCAAGGTGAATTGATCAGTGGCGTCGTCAAGCGCATAGAACGCAACAATGTCATTCTTGATTTAGGGGGCAATGCGGAGGCGCAGATTCCACGCGATGAAATGATTCCACATGAGGCCGTACGCCCAAACGATCGTTTGCGTGGCTATTTGCAAAGTGTACGTCCTGAGCCACGGGGGCCACAAATATTTCTTAGCCGTACTGCGCCTGAATTATTGATTCAATTGTTTAAAATGGAAGTGCCTGAAATTGGAGAACAGTTTTTAGAAATATTGGGGGCCGCTCGCGATCCGGGGTCACGTGCGAAAATTGCCGTAAAAACCAAAGATGCTCGTATTGATCCTGTCGGAGCATGTGGTGGGATGCGTGGCTCACGTGTGCAAGCGATTTCAAATGAACTGGCTGGCGAACGGGTAGATATTATTGTGTGGGATGAGAACCCAGCGCAGTTTGTGATAAATGCGATGGCACCTGCGGATGTGAAATCTATCGTTGTAGATGAAGAGACTCATAGCATGGATGTTGCAGTGCGCGAGGAACAATTGTCTCAAGCGATAGGACGAAATGGACAAAATGTACGCCTTGCCAGTCAGCTGACTGGTTGGACGTTAAATGTCATGACCGAATCGCAGGCTGCGGAAAAATCCGAGCAAGAAACCATTGCCATGCAAGAAATGTTTATATCAGAATTAAGTGTTGATAAGGAAATCGCTAGCATTTTGGTGAAAGAAGGTTTTTCTACACTTGAAGAAGTGGCTTATGTACCACTCAATGAAATGCTTGAAATTAAGGCATTTGATGAGGGGTTTGTTAAGGAATTGCGTATTCGTGCCAAGGATGCCCTGTTAACACATGCAATTGCCAGTGAAGAAAAAATGGGTGAGGCCAAACCTGCTGAAGATTTACGTACCATGGCGGGTATGAACGATGAATGGGCGCAAGCACTTGCCGATCATGGAATTATTAGTTTGAATGATCTGGCGGAGCAATCGGTAGATGATTTAATAATTATTGAAGGTATGGATGAGGTACAAGCTGGTCAAATCATTATGACCGCACGGGCCTCTTGTTTTCAGTAATCTAGTTATGAGTTATCAGTTATGAGTTACCAGTTATGAGTTGTTTGCTTATTGTAATGTGCGATTTTCTAATGGATTAGGTCATTTTTCGTTAGAGCAAGTGGCACTCACGCTTACAGTGAATAGTTATCGGTGAACAATTCTAAACTATAAAACTGATAACTGATAACTGATAAGTCGTAACTGATAACTGAGTTTATTGATAACTGATAACTGATAACTGTAAATATGGCTGAAGTGACCGTAAGACAATTTGCTGATGTGGTGGGGATTCCTATTGAACGTTTGCTGACACAATTAGGTGATGCCGGTTTGTCTGCTAAAGGGGCGAATGACAAGATTGATGAAAATGAAAAATTGCAGTTGTTGAGTCATTTGCGCCATCGTCATGGCAATCACACTGAAAGATCGGCAAACCATGCGCCCAAAAAAATTACTCTCAAGCGCAAAACTCACAGTGAAATTAGGGTTCCGAGTGTTCAGGGACGTGCTAAGACTGTACAAGTTGAAGTGAGAAAAAAACGCACTTACGTTAAGCGTGATACCCAACAAGTAGACCAAAAGCGCCTTGAGGCTGCGGTTGAGAAAGATCTTCGTCGTCAGGAGGCAGCGCAACAAAAATCCAAAAAATCTGCCACAGCGGCAGCTAAAGAACAGGCCAATACACACTCAAAAGAAAAAACAAAACAAACTGACGCGACAAAGTCAGAAAAGGGGGCTACAAGAGGTAGAGGCAGAAAACGCCAACAAACGGGCCAAAAGGCACAAACAAGTGGTGCAGATTCCAAGCCCACCCAAAAGTCAGATACGAGTGTAACAAAAGTCAAACTCAAAAAGCGTCAAGCTACGGAGACTGATAAGGTCAAATCAGACACAGGTAGCCCCAAAACGAATAGGCGGGAGGGTTCAAGCCGGAAACCAGACACTGGTAACGTAAGAGGCAACAGACGCCAACATACAAGGAAAACGGGTTCGGGCAGCGATTCTCAACAAAAAGCCGAAACTTCCCCTTCCAAGCGTGATGAGGCTAAGCCTCAATCAGTTCTACCTGATAAAAAACGAGCCACACCCGCTGGTGAGGCTCGGGGGAACATAGAACTTGCCAATCGGGAAGAAGGGGACAAATCGCGCAAAAAGCGGACTAGACGCACGAGAAAACCCAAATCTGGCGCTAAAGATCGCAATATTGAATCGTTGGGCTTGGACAGTGAGCAAAAGTCTAGTAAAAAACACGAGCTGTTGGAACTTGGAGAGGGTGAGTCACGAAGAGGCAAGAAAAGGGTCAGGCGAGCACCCAAACCGCCAGAACAACCGCAACATGGGGCCTTTACCAAGCCAACGGCACCGATTGTACGTGAAGTGACCATACCAGAAACTATTACGGTGGCTGAACTGGCGCAGAAAATGTCAGTCAAAGCCGCTGAAGTCATCAAAGCCATGATGAAAATGGGCTCAATGGTCACCATCAATCAAGTGCATGATCAGGAAACGGCTACCATTGTTGTAGATGAAATGGGACACGTTTCTAAGTTATTAAATGAGAATGAAATTGAAGATACCTTAATCCAACCAGGCCAGCAAATAGGTGAACAAGTTACGCGATATCCTGTCGTCACCATTATGGGCCATGTTGATCATGGTAAAACCTCTTTACTTGACCATATTCGAGTGACCCGGGTTGCGGCTGGTGAAGCGGGGGGAATTACTCAGCATATTGGTGCTTATCATGTGGATACGCCTAAAGGGACTATTAGCTTTTTAGATACGCCTGGACACGCGGCCTTTACCGCAATGCGAGCACGTGGTGCCAAAGTGACTGATATTGTGGTGTTGGTTGTTGCGGCTGATGATGGTGTGATGCCACAAACCATTGAAGCCATACAACATGCTAAGGCCGCTGAGGTGCCAATAGTGGTTGCTATCAATAAAATTGATAAACCAGGCGCTGATCCAGAACGGGTTAAACAGGAACTGATTGCTAAAGAGGTTGTCCCTGAAGAATGGGGCGGAGATACCATGTTTGTGCCAGTTTCTGCGAAAACTGGGGAAGGTATTGATGATTTACTGGATTCTATTTTATTGCAAGCCGAAGTGTTGGAATTGAGCACAGTTGCAGAGGGTACGGCAACTGGGGTGATCATTGAATCACGTTTAGTCAAGGGGCGTGGTGCTGTGGCAACCTTACTTGTCCAAAGTGGCTGTTTACACAAAGGCGATATACTTCTGGCAGGTAAAGAATTTGGTCGTGTGCGGGCGATGTTAGATGAAAACGGCAAGCAAACAGATAAGGCCGGTCCCTCAATTCCTGTTGAAGTGTTAGGTTTGTCCGGTGTACCCAATGCTGGTGATGATGCTGTTGTTGTACCAGATGAGCGTAAGGCACGGGAAATTGCCTTATTCAGGCAAGGTAAATTCCGTGACGTTAAACTGGCTCGTCAGCAAGCCGCGAAACTTGAAAATATGTTTTCGCAAATGCAAGCAGGGCAAATTAACACGCTTAATATTGTGCTTAAAGCTGATGTGCATGGTTCGGTGGAAGCCTTGTTTGAGGCCTTGATAAAACTGTCTAATGAGGAAGTTAAGGTCAATATTGTTGCCAGTGGTGCAGGTGGCATCAACGAATCAGATGTGAATTTGGCGGTTGCTTCCAGTGCGATTTTGATAGGCTTTAATGTGCGAGCCGATGTAGGTGCTAAACGCTTGATAAATGAAGAGAAGGTGGATTTGCACTATTATAGTGTGATTTATGAGGCGATAGACGAAGTTAAACAAGCACTCAGCGGCATGCTCGCTCCTGAGATCAAGGAAGAAATCATTGGTTTAGCGGAAGTACGCGAGGTATTCCGCTCTCCAAAATTAGGCGCAATTGCAGGTTGTTTGGTTGTTGATGGTGTTGTCAAACGCAATAATCCCATCCGCGTGCTGCGCGATAATGTTGTTATTTTTGAAGGGGAACTGGAATCGTTACGTCGCTTCAAAGATGATGTTTTGGAAGTTCATGCAGGTACGGAATGCGGTATTGGGGTGAAAAACTACAACGATGTTAAGGTGGGTGATCAAATTGAGGTTTATGAAAAGAAAATGGTCGCACGCACACTTTAGCAATTATCAGTTATCAGGAGATTTCTTGTATAGTAAACGTTTTGTTGAATTTTGATAACTGATGAAAGAATTTAATCGTACCCAACGTGTTGGTATGCAAATACAGCGCGAATTAGCTGAGATCATCCGCCGAGAAATGATGGATTCCAATTTAGGAATGGTCACGGTTTCAGGGGTGGATGTTTCGCCAGATTTAAAATCTGCGCGTGTTTATGTGACTTTTTTTGGTGCGGATGTTAAACAAGCGCTACAATATCTCAATGATGCTGCTGGGCTGTTGCGACATCATTTATCTCGACGTTTAACGATGCGCACGACGCCAAGCTTGCAATTTGTGCATGATAGTTCTATTGAATATGGTAGCCGCTTGTCGGCGTTAATTGATTCCGTAGCCTCTAAAGAAAAACATGGCTAGACGACGAACTGGACGCAATGTGCATGGCATTTTGTTGCTAAACAAGCCTGTTGGTATTAGCTCTAATGCGGCTTTGCAGCGTGTTAAACGCTTGTTTCAAGCGCGTAAGGCTGGGCATACTGGCAGTTTAGATAATCTTGCCAGTGGCTTATTGCCCATTTGTTTGGGTGAAGCAACTAAGTTATCGGGATTTTTGCTGGAAGCTGATAAGTATTATCAAGCAGAATTGACCCTTGGGGTAACGACAACCACTGGGGATGCGGAAGGTGATGTTTTACAAAATCGGGCTAGCACTGGCATTGACCAAAAAAAAATTGATGTCGTTATTCAATCGTTTATTGGTCCTATTCAGCAAGTGCCCCCGATGCATTCTGCCATTAAATATCAAGGACAAGCCCTCTATAAGCTAGCGCGTCAAGGTAAAGTGGTGGAACGCAAAGCCCGTTCCGTGAGAATTTATGCCCTCACGGTGCTTAGCTGGGTTGAAAACCGCATTTCTATAGATGTGCATTGTTCCAAGGGAACGTATATCCGTACCTTAGCTGAAGATATCGGCGAGGCTTTAGGATGTGGTGCCTATGTGAGTGCATTGCATCGTTCTGGGGTAGGTGATTATCGTGATTTGTTTGATTTTGAAACGTTAGAACAGTATGCACAACAAGGGTTAGAAGTTTTAGATAGCTTACTTATTCCGATGCATACCGCACTATCACATTGGTATGAAGTTTGCTTAACTGCTGATCTTGCCTTTTATGTCCAGCAAGGTCAACCAGTACAAGTTTCTCAAGCACCTACGAGTGGTTGGGTTAAATTGTTTGATGACAATGGTCACTTTTTAGGGATTGGTGAAGTTTTAGATGATGGGCGTATTGCTCCTCGACGGTTAATCAATCTCTAATTTATTGAAGAATCTTATTTCTTTTTTACAATAAATTACTTTTATGACGGAGCATTACATGTTGAGCACAGAAACTAAAGCCCAACTGATTAAAGAATATCAACGTTCCTCCAGCGATACAGGTTCAACTGAAGTACAAGTTGCCCTGTTGACGAATAATATTGCCAGTCTTTCTGGACATTTTAAAGTTCACAAAAAAGATAATCATTCCCGTCGTGGCTTGATTACAATGGTCAACCAACGGCGGCGTTTATTGGATTACCTAAAAAAAGAAGATGTGGGTCGGTACCAAAGTTTGATTGCCAGATTAGGCTTACGCCGCTGATAACTGATAACTGATAATTGATAACTGAATATGACCTCTCAGAAAAAAACATTTCAATACGGTCAACACAGCGTCACCCTAGAAACAGGTGAAATTGCTCGCCAAGCCGACGGTGCTGTGATGGTTAGCATGGGAGATACGGTGGTTCTAGTCACCGCTGTCGGTAGTAAGGAGGGGAACCCAGAAAAAGATTTTTTTCCACTCACGGTGGATTATCAGGAACGCGCTTATGCCGCGGGTAAAATTCCGGGCAGTTTTTTTAAACGTGAGGGGCGTCCCACGGAGAAAGAAATTCTTACTTCGCGGTTGATTGACCGTCCGCTGCGCCCCTTGTTTGCTGACGGTTTTAATCATGAGGTGCAACTCATTGCTACCGTTATGTCTTTGGATCCCGATATTGATCCCGATATTCCTGCCTTGATTGGTGCTTCAGCAGCCCTTGCTATTTCTGGCTTACCTTTTAATGGCCCTTTGGGTGCAGCACGAGTTGGTTATCTTAACGGAGAATATGTACTTAATCCTACCTTAAAACAATTAGATGATTCTGCCTTAGAACTTGATCTTGTTGTTGCTGGGACAAAAACAGCCGTGTTGATGGTTGAATCTGAAGCTTCTGAACTTAGCGAGGATGTGATGTTAGGGGCGGTACTGTTTGGACATCAACAAATGCAAACCGTTATTGAGGCTATTCAAGAATTAGCCGTTGCTGTTGCAAAACCAGCTTGGGATTGGCAACCCAAACCGCTAGACGAAAAGCTGATTCAAAAAGTCGCAGATTTGGCAGAACAACGCTTGCGTGAAGCTTATCATATTCAGGACAAACTTGTCCGCCGTGACAATTTAGAAGAGATTCGTAAAGAGATAGCCACAGAACTGGCTGCCTTCTCCACTGAAGATTGGGCTGAAAATCAGGTTATTGGCGTTATAGAAAAGCTTGAAAAAGATATCGTGCGGGGAAACATCATCACCATAAAATCTCGAATTGATGGACGTGATACTCGCACAGTGCGCCCAATTACCATCCGCACTGGTATTTTGCCACGTACACATGGATCTGCTTTGTTCACACGCGGCGAAACACAAGCTTTAGTGGTTGCCACTTTAGGCACTGAGCGCGATGCCCAAATCGTTGATGCGCTGGAAGGGGAATATAAAGAAAGTTTTATGCTACATTACAATTTTCCCCCTTATTGTGTTGGAGAAATTGGGCGAATAGGTACTCCTAAACGTCGTGAAGTGGGGCATGGGCGTTTGGCACGACGTGGCATACAAGCTGTGATGCCAACAGAAGAAATTTTTCCTTATTCGGTGCGAATCGTCTCAGAAATTACAGAATCCAACGGTTCGAGTTCAATGGCCAGTGTCTGTGGTTCTAGCCTGGCTTTGATGGATGCTGCGGTGCCGATTAAAGCCCCTGTTGCTGGGATTGCTATGGGGTTGATCAAGGAAGGTGAACAATTTGTCGTCCTTTCTGACATTATGGGCGATGAGGACCATTTGGGTGATATGGATTTTAAAGTGGCGGGCACCACCGATGGTGTGACCGCTTTGCAAATGGACATTAAGATTGATGGCATTACCCCTGAAATTATGGAAACTGCCCTGGCGCAAGCTAAAGAAGGTCGTTTACATATTTTAAATGTCATGCGTCAAACGCTTGCTCAACCACGGAGCGAAATGTCAAAGCATGCGCCACGCATTATCACCTTTCAGATTAAACCTGATAAAATCCGTGAAGTTATTGGTAAAGGGGGAGCGACTATTCGTGCCATTACTGAGGAAACGGGAACCACGGTGGATATCAGTGATGATGGTGTGGTGAAAATTGCTTCTGTCGATTTGGTGGCAGGAGAAGAAGCACGTAGTTTGATTGAAACGATTACCTCTGATGTCGAAGTTGGCAAGATTTATGAAGGTAAAGTGGTCAAATTAATGGATTTTGGTGCTTTCGTGACCATTTTGCCGGGTAAAGATGGTTTAGTCCATATTTCGCAAATTTCCAATGAGCGAGTTGAAAAAGTCAGTGACAAATTAAAAGAGGGTGAAACTGTTAAAGTCAAAGTGCTTGAAATAGATAAACAAGGGCGACTTCGTTTAAGTATGAAGGCTGTTAATTCCTAATTAGCGCTGTATCAATTCTCTCCCTATGTTTCGGGAATTAGTTGTCAATTCCCGAAATATCAAGTTTGAAATTTCCCAGTTCCTTTTCTATATTTTTAATCATTTCAATATATTGTCAAGCCTTTCTTTGAGAAAACGCGCCACAGATTCTTTTTCCTCAAGCTTAGAAGGTAGTCTGATTGTGATCCTAAATTTGACTAATTGTCCTTGCACTCCACCCAGATAAACATGGGATTCCATAGGCTTTTTTGGGTACTTATAATGTAACACAGCATGCCGAAAGGTTACGCCATTAATAACTTCATTTCCAACATGATTCAGTTTAACATCTTGATAAATACCAGCCAGTCCTGCTTGATAAATTTCTCTGACGACTTCTCGGAAATGTTGACGAAATAGTGGATCATTGACACCATCTTGCCAATTTTTCACCCCTAAATCATATTCATAAACATCTGCCCATCCAAAAGTAGTGACATACTTTTCAGAACGACCCAATCCTGGTGCTTGTCGCTCGTAATTTTGGGAACCAAGATACTTCCAACCGTCTTGCTGTGAAACATTTGTTGCACAAGCATTCAGAAACAATGCGATTATCAATAGAGGAAAATTCTTCATGATGTCAATTGTACAAAACTTTTACTGATATGAAAATCTGGCTTTTCTCCTAAATGGGAAAGCGCCCAAAAGGAGCGTGAGCCATCCTTGCAGGCTAGCACACAAGAAATCCCTATTTGGCATTGTGAAAATGGGATTGAGGGCAAGGAGGCTGAGAGTGAAAAACAGTCATTGATAAGCTGCGTTGTTATTGTTGGTTCAGCAACGTTATGCTCCTGCTTATTTTGGCGATAGTCGTCAAAGTGGAACGCATTCCAAGCGTTGCTTGGAGAAAAATTAAATTCAAGATATTCAGTTGAGTTTTTAGGCTTGACAAATAGCTCAAAGCATGTACTTTCCCAAAGTTTATCTGCCCGTTGTCTTCTTGAAACATAGGGGGGAATTTTGATATGATTCAAATTCCCTGTAATATGATAGCAAATTTTGTGACTTTCAGCAAAAAATTCTCCTTTGACTTCTGTATTAGGGAGAAGGGTAAAAGGTTTTAGCATAAAATGGTGCATCTATGTATCCTTTTTGTTTAGACTTAATTTATTTATTTGGTGGGTTACCGATTAAGGGGTAAATGTTCATGGTTGAAAATGCCAAAATTCTTATTGTTGATGATGTCTTTGTTAATCGTGATATTCTTCAAGATATAATCCTCACATTAGGACATACGCCTCTTCTTGCAGAAGACGGTGTCTCTGCTTTAGAAAAAATTCGTAAAGAACTACCAGATATTGTGTTACTTGATATTCGAATGCCCGAAATGGATGGCTATGAAGTTTTGAGGCAGATTAAAGATGAATTTTCTCTCCAACGGCATATTCCAATCATTATGATAACAGCAATTGATGAAATAGAAAGTATGGTACAGTGTATTGAAATGGGGGCAGAAGATTATTTGGTAAAACCTTTTAACCGCAGCTTGCTTAAAGCCAGAATTGATGCTTGTTTGAATAGAAAATCTTTCCACGATTTGGAAGAAAAATATCGTCGCCAAACTGAAAAAATCAATTTAAATTTGGAAGAACGCCTTCGTGAAAAAGAACAAGCACTCGCTGAGGCCAACGAAAAACTCAGGCTCATTAGTATAGTGCTCAATCAAAAATGATTTTACCACAAACCAATTTGATTGTTATTTGTTATGAATAAACCAGCAATTCTCTGTGTTGAGGATAATCAAGACACACTTTATATCCTCAAAGAACAATTACTGACCCGCTTCAATCACCAATATCAGATTGAAACGGCTAAAAGTGGAGAAGAAGCCATAAGAATTTTTAATAAAATCATAAAAAATGATATTGATGTTCCTTTAATCATTGCTGATTACATGATGCCAGGCATGACAGGCGATGAATTGTTAAAACAGATTCATACGATTGCCCCTAAAGTTGTTAAGGTGATGTTAACTGGTCAAGCAGATAAACAAGCAGTAATTAATGCTGTGAATTCTGCTAATTTATACTCAGAACGTTCAGATTTTCGGTTTTCATAGCCGTCAAA
>CAYFOB010000055.1:8266-13434 GCA_964344525.1 uncultured Thiomargarita sp. | reverse complement strand
CACGTTTTTCCAAAACTTCTGGTGTCCAAATACCTGTATCAAAAACCGCGTTTGGATGAAGAATATTCACTCGTACACCAACCCCACCCAATTCTAAAGCAGCAACCCGTGCCAATTGCGTTTGGGCAGCTTTAGCAACCGAATATGCAGAGGCGCCGGGGCCTGGCGCCGGCACATTTTTAGAGGCAATCATAATGACGGCAGCATCAACGCTTAACGCCAAATAAGGTACACAAGCTTGCAATAAGCGTTGATGGCTTGTCAAATTGATTGCCATACTCCTGTCCCAATTGTTGGGAGTCATTTCGGCAATTGTGTCACTGGCTGGGAAAATGCCTGCGTTACTGATTAAAATATCTAACCCACCGAAATGGCGAAGGGTAATTTTGAGCGCATTTTGGAGATCTGTTTCAAGCGTCACATCACACTCTATGCCCAAAATCTCTTTTTTATCAAACAATGTTGTAATAGCTGGATTCAAATCCAATGCCGCAACGGCGGCACCTTGAGCATGCAAAGTTTCTACACAAGCCCGCCCAATGCCACTGGCTGCCCCCGTTACTAATGCAATTTTTCCTTGCAAAGATAAAGAGCGACCACCTTTGCGGAGTTTAGCTTGTTCCAATTCCCAATATTCCACTTCAAAAAGGTCCGATTCTGGTAACGCTTTCCATCCGCCCAACAATTCTGCCAATTGAATGGCATGAATCGTATGATCCTTAATATCCGAAATAATGTTCGCCTCCTTGACACTGCGTCCAAAACTGATAATGCCAAATCCTGGCCAAATCGCCCAACATGGGGCAGGATTGAGGCGCGTCAATTGACCATTGGTGTTGCGCTCAAAATATTCACAATAGGCTTTAATGTATTGAGCAATCTCTTGTTCGGGATTTTCGGAAAGAATGACTGGAATGGGTTTCGTGCGGATCACATGATCTGGTGTTAAGGGTCCTCGGGTAGCGATAGAAGCCACATCAGGACGATTGGAAAAAGTAACAGATTCTGGTGTACTATCCAATTGAGCAATCACCGCGTTGCCAAAACTTTGACGAATACGCGCCAGTGCCAACAAATTTTCTTGTGGTTCGACTCGACTGGGTGGCGCAAGAACAGCGCCCCCCGCTTGAAGATAATTTTCCGCTTCGGTGACTAAATCAATCATCCGTTCATAACTGGTTTTGGCATCGTCAGCAAAGGTAAAAATGCCATGATTCATCAAAATCATTCCATCCAATTGCGCCCAATCAATACCCTGCGTCATATTATAAATGGTTTTAGCAAGAATAAATCCAGGCATCACATAAGGCACAATAAAGACACGCTTACCATAAATGTGACGAATTCGCGTCTCCCCAGTTTCTGTATTAGTAATTGTCACAACAGCATCGGCGTGTGTATGATCAACATACTTAAAAGGAATAATCGCGTGTAAAATAGCTTCTACCGACGGATTGGGTGCATTAGGATCAATCATCGCCGCTCGCTGAACACGTACCATTTCAGAATCGCTTAATTGATTCAACTTAACCATTTTTTTTAAAACATCCAACTTAACAGGCGCAAATCCTGCGGCTTCGATGGTTGCTAAATCCCAGCCACTACCCTTGACATATAATAATTCTTCGGCTTCCCCAAACAAATTTGTTGTGTTAACTTTGACTGAGGTATTGCCACCTCCGTGTAACACTAAGGCAGGCTCTTGCCCTAATAATCGAGATGTATGCACTCTTAAAGCTAAATCATCCTGAGCGACATTGTTGCTGTTCCATAAACTTTTCATTATTTAATTCCTTCCACAAAAAAATAAGCCAAATGACAATCGCTGGCGTGATACTTTTAATATCCAGTTGGGCTAACCTTTGGTAAATTACTTTGCATAGTCAAAAATAAAAGCTGTTAGAAATTTTTTAGATTTAGTACAATTATCTATGCAAAGCTTTGCTCCTAACTAAAGGTTTAAACATATGTCCCTAGAACTCAACCTCAATTTCCCTGATTCACAACATGTCATCGTCAGCCTAATTGATGGCAATGAAAGTGAAACAACGGATTTGTTGGAGTTTAGCGCGCCAATTTCTGATAAAGGCGCTCAACATCTCCGTTGGTATTTAGAAAAATACGCGACCCAATACAGCGCAGACATAGATTTTGAAACCGCAGAGCGGATTGCCAAACAACTACCGGCATTGGGTATGTCATTATTTAACAATGTTTTTTCTAAAAGACAAGCCCAACGTCTCTTTAAAAAATTTAGAGACCAACAAGAGATCGGTCGTTTATTGACCATTACAGGAACCCATCCGACGATTTTATCCTTACCTTGGGAATTGCTGCACCATGCCATCAAGGGGGGTAATTTTTTGATTGAGGAAACGCCTCGTATTTCTATCCGTCGTTTGGGCACAACAACAAAAACTTTTGCCATCAAACCTAAAGAGAAACTGCATCTCTTATTTGTGGTCTGTCGTCCCAACCATACGGATTTTATGACGACTAACGTGCAAGCTGTATTGGACACCTTAAACCCAACTAAACGAGTGACGGTGGAATTTTTGCGCCCCCCACTTTAACAAATTTGCGCGCTCGCTTAGAAAACAAAAAGTTACCCCATGTCGATATTTTGCATTTTGATGGGCATAGTGTCTTTGACAAAGAGGGTAGTTTGGAAAAAGAGGCGAGGGCAAGCTTTATGCCCGATGACTTGGGCAACACTTTGGGCAAAAACACCAGCTATTTATTGTTTGAAAAAGGCAACGATGAAAGGCATTTAGTCCCTGCCTCATTATTCGCCAACATGCTCAAGCGTCACCAAATCGCCTTAGTCATTTTATCGTCCAGTTATAAAGCGGGCGAAAAGAAAACTTTGGACAACGTCGCGGCACAATTGATGACAGCGGGCATGCCATTTGTGTTAACAGTTCGTTATTCGATGCTAACGCTTGGTATGCAAAAATTGTTTGAAACATTTTATGAGGCTTTGGCGCAGGGCAAAAAAATTGGCACTGCAGTCGACTGCGCTCGCATTGCCTTGTATAAATACACAGAGCGGCGTCAAATTCCGAGCTTGAAAAAATCGGTCAAAATGCATTTACAAGACTGGTTTTTGCCTGCTTTATATCAACAGGGACAAGATGTGCCCTTATTGACTAAAAAAACAGAAACTCCTCAAGAAAATCTCTTTATCACAAGCAATTTACCCTCGCGCCCAGTGGCAGGATTTTTTGGGCGACAAAATGAGCTATGGGATATTGAGTACCGGTTTGGACGTGGTGTACGACGCATCAATATCAATGGTTTTGAGGGACAGGGCAAGACTTGTTTAGCACAAGAGGCAGGGCGTTGGCTACACAGCACTGGCGTATTTAAGCGCGTTGTTTTTGTTGATTATGCCAATTGTCAAGGGCTTGAACCAATCAATGTCGCAGTCAGTGCGATGGCAAACGTCTTGCACAAAAATTTGTTAGATGCGGATGCCGCAACTCAAGCCTTACGCCGTGTACCAACATTGTTGATTTTGGATAATGTTGATTCGCGCTCATCCAAGAGAGAAAAAGCTGTCACCTTCCAAAAAAGTGACAATTTTGATGAAGAGGAAGAAAATATTGGTTTTCTTCTTGATGGTCAAAAGAACACTCCACTCCTTGAAGAAGAAAGTCACAGTCTGATTTTTAAGGATGACGAAGTGGCAGAAAAAAATGCCCTCTTCCTTGAAGATGATGAGCTGGAAGAAAAAACCAGCCTGATTCTGGGCGATAAGGAAAAGAACGCCTTCAACGGAGACATTTGGACTGAAAAAGATGAAGTTCAAAGTAAACCCGCCCTTGATGAGGCGCCTAAAAAGGACGATGAGCACGAAGATCATGGAGAGTATGAACAGGAGAAATTCTTTGAGGCTGTGAAAAAATGGTCAGAAGCCGGGCAAAGCTGTGTCATCATCATCACGCGCCAACCCTGTTTCACACAAGCTACCCTGAAAGATTACCAATTATCACTTGATAAATTGGATGAAAATGAGGCGCTACGCTATTTTGATGCCTTGATGACATTGCCCTTGTCTGACATACCAAATCGGGTTGCAATAGAATCGTTGTTTAAACAAGCTGATTATCAGCCATTATCGCTCAATATCTTAACGCCTCTTCTGAAAAACGAAAATATTGAGGCACTAAAGGACGGTTTAGAGAAGTTCCTAAAAGAATTACCTGCCAATATGCCATTGCCAGACAAGTCACTGACCGCATCGCTGAAATTATACTTGGAAAAGTTAGAACCTGAATTGCGGCGGTACTTAGGGAAATTAGGGGTGTTTCAAGGTGGGGCGTTTGAAAATGTTTTAAAAGCCATCACCGAAATTCCTGATGGTATTTGGCAAACGCTACAGCAATCCTTACAAGCCAGTGGACTCATTCAGACTGAAAAAATGGATGGGGTGATGGTGCCTTATCTCAAATTCCATTCTGCCCTAGCCCCTGCACTGTGGACACGACTCTCGCCAACAGAACAAGAAGCAATAACAGAGCGCTATTGTCAGGGCTACCACGAGTTTTCTGACTTTTTGTACGATGAAGATAGCAAGAATCCCTATCAAGCCCGTGCCATAGAGCAAAAAGAATTGCCTAATTTGCGACAAGCTATGCAGATCGCGTTAGAAAAAGGAAAACCTTGGTCCATGAAATTTGTTGACAAAGTCAACTCTTTTCTTGTTGATTTTGGTTTAAAAATGGATGAGGGTCAATTGAGAGCTGAAGTACCAATCCATAATTCGGAGTGGTTTATCAACCGCTCAAAACAAGCAAAGGAACTTTACGCTGCAAAACGCTATCAAGAAGCACAAGAGCTATTTCAAGAAATCCTAGACAATTTGGCAGAAAGCGCCAATTTTGATCGTGGTGTTGCCTTCGGTTGGGTCGCACATTGCGTGCGAGATCAAGGACAAATTGAGCAAAGTATCGATTACTTCCAACAAGCGTTGGCGGCATTTGAGCCGTTGGAATCCTCTCCAGAACTCAACCAAGAAACCATTCATATGCAAATGGACTTGGGAGAAGTCTTAATGGAGATGGGCGACTATAGTGGTGCGAAAAAATCTTATGAAACCGCGTTACCAATCATAGAAGTCACCAACGACAAAGCGATCACACACGAACAGCTTGGTTTATTGGAAA
>CAYFOB010000055.1:0-8256 GCA_964344525.1 uncultured Thiomargarita sp. | reverse complement strand
CGGAGCGACACCACCACGATGCCTTGACCCTTTTCCAAGAATTAAAGAAACCCAAAGAGGAAGCGAAGGCTTGGCATCACTTAGGAACAGTGTACCAAGAAGCCAAACAATGGAAAGCAGCAACGCAAGCTTATCGGAAAGCTGCAAACCTTTTTGAACAGCAAGACGACTTAGCTAACGCGGCAGAAAATTGGCGCCAACTCGCCCAAATACATCAAACGAACAACAACTTGACAGGCGCAGAAACAGCCTATCACAAAGCCATTGAAGCAGACAAAGCCGTTGAAAATTGGCTAAGCGCTTCAAAAGGCTACTACAATCTGGCTGAAATGCTGTACACCCAAGGACAACGTTTGGATGACGCAAAAAAGATAGCAGAAGCAGGGTTAGCCATTGACAAAACACTTGATCCAAACGTCGCAGAGATTAAGAAAACTTACGCACTTTTGGCCAAAATTGCCGAAAAGCAAAATGATGCCACCCAAGCCCAAAGCTACCAACGCTTAGTACGAAAAACGACGGATAATGATTTACAAGCCCACCAACAATTTGTTGATGCTGTGGTACAAACCATTGCTGAACCCAAGCTGAAAAAGCAACTAGACACCATGCTGCAACAACGAGACAAAAAAGGTTGGGGTAGGCTGGTCACTGCAACCCGTCAAGTGCTGGATGGCGAAAGAGATTTTGATAAATTGTGTCAAAATTGCGAATTGGATTCGACAGACTCCTTGATTGTTGGCAAGATTTTACAAGAAATTGAAAAATAATACGATCAACTGATGTTACGCTCCAACCTCATCAAAAGAGGTTGAATGCGTAACATAAGTACCCGTTCACAAGTTTTCACACATTTTGGAGTCCAAAGCAGCGCTTTGGGCATGGGTTTCCAAAGCGCTGCTTTGGACTCCAAAATACATGAAAATTCATGGTTCAGCACTTATGTACCCGTTCACAAGTTTTACCGCATTTTGGAGTCGCCCAGCGGCCGCGAAGGACTCCAAAATGCCTGAAAATTTCTAACAAGGTTCACTCACTTGATTATTTCTATCTCGAAATTGACAATTGTGTTCATTTTTGGGTTCCCCGTATCTGCCAGTCATGGGTTGACATAATTGGCTTTTGGAAAACCATTGACCATCCTCAGTCATATAACACTCTTTAGAAATCAAAGTTTCTTTACCATTAAAAATTTCAAAAAGTGTCACAGTTTCTGGCGTTATATGACGCTTTTTCAGAAAATTAGTTAACGTACAAATTTTGTCAGCAAGATAAGAAACTTGTATCGAATCATCATCTTCAACAACATTAATAATGGCTTGATATGTGTAAGGTATATCCTTATCATATTTCGAGCCAAGCCGCTTGGTTAAAAAATTCATTTCACACCTCTATACAAAATGTGTTACCACCAATTTATCTTAAGGAAAAATTTATTCCACAACAACTCTAGAAATAGATCATTATATTTTACATAAAACATATCTTTTTCATATAAATTTGATAATATGTAGAATATGAGCCAAAACTTATTTGGAGGTCTTTGGGGAAATTATCTATCCCCCAATAGGATAAAAATTTATGAAACCTACTGATGAAGCGATTCTTGCACATAGCAATTGGAAAATGCATCTCAAACAAGCCATAGATGCAGGTGAAAGCCAATTTACTGTGGAACAAGCTGGAAATTACCATAATTGCGCCTTTGGAAAATGGCTAGATTCATCCGAGGGAAAACAGTTGCCAGACTATCCTAAACTTTAGGAATTACATAAAGAATTTCATCAAAAAGCTTCCCAAATCTTGAAAGAGGCATTAACAGGGCAAAAAAATGAAGCACTAGCTAGAATGGAGGCTGGTGGAGAATTTAGCTTAGTCAGTTCAAACTTGATTAACGAATTGGTTCTGCTTGAAAAGTTCTGGACAGGTAGTGCTACAAATTTTTGAAAACATAGCGTACAGCAAAACGAAATGATGTGTACCTATCTAGGAGCTCAACATGACAAAAATTGAAGAAATGATTTTGGCGCATAGCAACTGGAAACACCACCTCAAAAAGGCCATAGACACAAGCGAAAGCGAATTCACTGTAGAACAAGCTGGAAATTACCATAATTGTGCCTTTGGAAAATGGCTTGACTCATCCGAGGGAAAACAGTTGCCAGACTATTCTGAACTTTATGAATTACATAAAGAATTTCATCATGAAGCTTCTAAAGTGCTAAATTTAGCCTTGGAGGGACAAAAAACGGAAGCTGAAGCGAAGATGCAATTTGGAAGCTTGTATAGTAAACTGAGTTCAAAGTTAGTTAATAAACTCACTCAAATTAAACAATCTTTCGCCTAATTGGCAAATAGAGTCCAAGATCAATCTTGGGCTCCAATCTAGAGAAGACACAATGACTTTAGAACTTAATCTGGAATTTATCACAGAAAACCAAGTAATTGTACATTTTAAAGCTCAACGTTCTGAACCTTTAGCGTTTAAATGTCCCAATCAATCCCCAATTGGAGAAAACTTATTTAAAGCGATTTTTTCAAACCGCAAAGCCCTTCATTTCTTTCGTCAATTTCAAAAGCAAGAAAAACATGATCGATTATTGATTATCAACTCCCCTCATTCCGCGATTTTATCTTTACCATGGGAGCTATTATATGATCCTGAAACGACTTATTTATGCCATGACATTTCTATTCGTCGCAGCCTGAAAAGAGTGCAAAAACCACTTATTTTTAGTGCCAACAAGGGAAATTTACCTCCCCTACAAACAGATTTTTTTGGGCGCAGTCAAGAGCTATGGGCAATTGAAAAAGCTTTGCTACAAGACGGAGCGCGCAATCTGTCCATTTCTGGTATTGGCGGGCAAGGAAAAACCTATTTAGCCATTGAAGCAGGACGATGGTTGTATCGCACAGGTTTATTTCAAAAAATCTGTTTTGTTGACTATGCCACGTTTTTTGGGGTGGACGCTGTAGGTTTAGCACTTAAAACCTTAGCAAAAGTATTAGATAAAGATTTAAAAAATGTTGCAGCCGCAAATGCCGCCTTGCATGACACACCCACTTTACTGATTTTGGATAATATAGAAATCATACCACCCACACCATTGCAAGAATTGTTGGAAGTTGCAAAACAATGGTCTGAAATAGGCACATGTCGGGTATTACTAACGAGCCGCGCTGTTGAGCACAACAATCTAATACAACAATCATTGCCATTATCAGGCTTGGCTGAAGAAGATGCATTGGCGTATTTCAAACGCTTGTTGAATTTACACCCGGCGCAACAAGTTGAACGGAATGACTTATTGAAATTGTTTAAGCAAGTGGCTTTTCTTTCCTTGTCAATTAGCGTGTTAGCGATTCGGTTGAAAACCCATCGTCCAACAGAATTGGAAACTTCGCTTGCACAAATACCAACAAATCAAAAGCCATTATGGGCAGCTTTAATGGTCTCTCTAGAACACTTCACATTGGAAATCGAACAACCTGGTTTTTTAGCAAAAATACTTCCCCCTAAAAAAATCCGTTTAAATACTGAAACACTCCATTTATTACCGCTTTTAGGCATCTTTCAAAAAGGCGCATTTGAACCTGATTTACTTGCTTTAACGAAATTTCAAAATAAACAATGGCAAGCACTACGCTCCGCCTTGGAAACCGCAGGCTTGATTCAACTCGAATTATTACCTAAATTCAAAGTACCCTACATTAAGTTTCATCCCTGTTTAGCCCCAATGCTGTGGACTTATTTATCGCCTAAACATCAAAATCAAATTTTTTCCAACTATCAGCTTCGCTATGCTCAATTGGCAGGATATATGTTTTATGAAGAAGGAGAAAATATGGAAACAGTCCATGCCCTTGTTTGGCAAGATTTACCTAATTTATTTCATGCCGTCCACGGCGCGTTAGATGCTGGCAAACTAGGAGCAGACAAGTTTGCTAAAAATATAGACTTTTTTCTCAAAATGTTTGGACTCAAGCGTGATAGTGTCGCACTGGATCAACGGGTCAAAAATACAGGCGCGGAAGGAAGTTATCAAGCGTAAGCCATCAAAGTTTGAGAAAACAATTGTCCAAGTTGAGGAAGATGATCAAAAATAAAAAAGTGTCCTCCTGGAAACGTTTTGATAGAAATAGGTTGACGCGTTTCTTGCTGCCATGGTAGTAATTTAGGGTGATCAACCTCTTTATCATTCAAACCCTGAAAAAGTGTGATAGGAATCTCAAAAGGGGAAACAAAATCGTGATTATAGGTTTCAATCGCCTTGAAATCTGCCCGCAAAATGGGCTCAAAAAAATCCATTAATTCCCCTTCATCTAACACTTCTTGAGGAATTCCCCCTAAGTCTTTTAAATAATCAATAAAATTTTCTTTGGGCAAAAGGTGCCTAGGCGGGTTATCCCTAACAACGGAAGGTGCTCTTCGCCCACTGACAAACAAATGTAACGGTGCCTGTATCCCTGCACTAAGAATACGTCGTGTCAATAAATAACCTAACAACCCTCCCATACTATGACCATAAATGGCATAAGCATGCCCATTGAGATCATTTTGAACTTGACGAAAAACATCATCAACCATTGCTGTTAAAGTTGTGAGTAAAGGCTCTCTGATTCTTTTACCACGCCCTGGTAACTCAAGAGGCTTCACGAGGATAGAATTAGCTACATGGGCTTGAAAATCACGGTATGACAAAACATTACCACCAGCAAAAGGTAAACAATACAAGGTTATTTTTTGTTTCTCAAATGCTTTTATCATAATCAAACCTCAAAAAAACCAAAAGTCAAAAAAATGGGGGTAATTGAAGCAGAAAAGATTGGGGGATTTGTTGAAGTGATAATTATTTGGAGTGGATAAGCATGAAGTAGTTAAACAAAAGTCATTTTTTTGTTGAACTACGATTATATGCCTACAAATGAAAAACCCTCGCAAGCAATAATACTTACGAGGGTCGTATAAAATAAATCCCTGGCAGTGTCCTACTTTCACATGGGGAGTACCCACACTATCATCGGCGCTAAATGGTTTCACTTCCGAGTTCGAGATGGATTCGGGTGGTTCACACTTGCTATGGCCGCCAGGAAAACCTGCGCGTTGATTAAATTAATAATCAACAAAAAACTTAGGAAACTGATGCTTGGCGTTATTACACTCTCAACAACCTAATAACACCAAAACTCTTGGGTGTTATAGGGTCAAGCCTCACGGTCAATTAGTACAGGTTAGCTTCATACATTGCTGCACTTCCACACCCTGCCTATCAACGTTGTAGTCTTCAACGGACCTTGAGGATCCTTAAAGGATCGGGAAATCTAATCTTGAAGGAGGCTTCCCGCTTAGATGCTTTCAGCGGTTATCCCGTCCGTACGTAGCTACCCAGCAATACCATTGGCATGATAACTGGAACACCAGAGGTACGTCCACCCCGGTCCTCTCGTACTAGGAGCAGATCTCCTCAAATTTCCAACGCCCACGGCAGATAGGGACCGAACTGTCTCACGCATGTTATCCAACTATTTCTAGTGGCATAGACTATATCTTCATCCTTTTGAAGGCAAAAGGAGCTGGCGTATTATGGTAGCCATAAATTTACCTTTCGGTAGTAACTACCATCTCCTTAATTGAATAAGGAAGTCGTTACAGGGGTACAAGGTAGTTTGTATCTCATTTTTGGTAAAACAAACGGTTCAACAATACCCTTAAACTTAAGGGCTTCTTTTACACTCAAATATAGCCGAAACCCTCTGCCTTTGCCGCTTTTATGAAAAGTTGCATTTAACCCAAAATTAACCGCTAAACAATCTTTCAACTTTTCAATATCTTGCTGACAAAAACATTGTGTCTCAAATAAAATAGAACCTTGTCTCTTATCACATGTCCCATCATCCATAAACCAAACTGCTAAAGTTAATGGATTATTAAGGTATCTATTAATATCGTCAGGAATACACTTTTTCCCATTAATATAAAATATCCGCCTTAACTCTTCTAAAAAAGGATGTGAACGAGTGACAAAACGCCAAAATGGATACTTTCCATCATAAAAATACATTGGTGAAGGTGATAACAAATATAACTCTTCATGTTTCCATTGAGCATAAAATTTTTGAGCTACACAATGAACAACTTGCAATCTAACTCCTTTACCATGTTGTTCAAGATAACCATCACCAAGAACTGTACCAATAACAATGTCCTTCATAAACTTACCTTGACCTTCCCTCGGTATTGCCCTTCACAGCGTTCGGATACTGTATGAGGGTTTCACCGATATAAGCCAGTGTGCATCCTAAAATTACTTCTAGGAGACGCAGTGTTATCTACGTTCTAAACCCAGCTCGCGTACCACTTTAAATGGCGAACAGCCATACCCTTGGGACCGGCTACAGCCCCAGGATGTGATGCACCTTAATCCATATTACTATGGAGGTAGACTATATCATCATCCAACTTTATAAAAACACGATTAAGTTGGCGTTCGGCGTATTATGATAGTCATAAATTTACCTAATTATCTTAGGCAGGAACTACCATCTTGGCATTAAAGCCTCAGTCGTTACGGGGTCAAAGGAGTTTACTTACTCCTCGACTTCCCACGGTATTGTCCTCAACTTTAGCTGGTAAGTTGGTGGGATTTCACCGTTATAAGCCGAATTTTTCCTACAAAATTACTTTTGTAGGGGCCCAAAATCGAGCCGACATCGCATGTTTTTCCACTGTTTCCAGTAGCATAGACTATATCTCCACCTTAGTGAGGCCCGTTTCTCACTGAAGGGTCGGCGTATTATGGCATCTATAAATTTACCTTTTATAAGGTAGGAGAATACCATCTTGGCATTAAAGCCTTAGTCGTTACGGGGTCATAACAGAAACTTTGTATAGTTTCATCTTCGAGCTAAATAATGATAAAAACTATGATTCCGTCAGACTTCCCACGGTATTGCCCTCGTCTAGTTTTCGTTAGGGTTTCACCGTTATAAGCCGATACTTTAAATGACATTTCTGCCATTTCACCCCTATGATGAGGTGCCAAACTCCCCCGTCGATGTGACATCCACTGTTATTACTAACAGGATAGACTATACCTTTATCCTTTTCAGGATAGTGGCGTTTTATAATAACCATAAATTTAGTCATTAATGACTAGCAGTTACTATCTTTCCATGAAGGAAAAGTCGTTACAGGGAACATTTGCATAGCATGTCTATAAAATTATAGATGTAGCTTACAATATTTTGTAGCAAATGATCTTACCCTCGGCATTGCCCTTAAATCAGGGTTTCACCGATTTGAGCCACTGTTTACCATAAAATTACTTTTATGGGGAGCTCTTTTACGAACTCTTGGGAGGAATCAGCCTGTTATCCCCGGAGTACCTTTTATCCGTTGAGCGATGGCCCTTCCTTTGCACTCATTGCACGATTTCCGACCGTGCTGAGGGTACCGTCGAACTCCTCCGTTACTCTTTTGGCAATTATGTTCGTCTTGGTGGTGGTATTTTATACCACATTGATTTTAATATATGAGGGCCAACCAATTCTTTAAACCGCTCATACGAGTGACCAGAAATATAAATCTGATAACCCTCTTTTTGCTTACGCTCTTTTGCTTGTAAACCAAAAACAGAGCCAAGCACTTGTGCCAGTCGATTAACTTCTGATCGTGAGAAAGAATGTGTATTTAAGATAACACCTTTTGACTCCTTGGATTTTATGGAACCATCATCCATATACCAATAAGCTAAATTAACTGGTGTCAACCAACGATGAATCAATTTGGGAACCTTTTTTCCTTCAATTCCATAAAATTGATGAGCATAAAAACGAAAGCTTGCATGACTAATTGTGCTAAAAGCAAAACTTAATTTTTTATGACCTCGAAAAACTCTTTCTTTCTCTTGTGGTGGAGTCAATACCCATTCCTTAAACAACTCATAAAGATGGTAAAGATATTCACGATGCATTTCACTTTGTTCTATCTTCAATCGATAGGTACGCCCATTGTTTGATGTTTCTAAACAAGCATCACCCAACAAAATACCAATCAAAATTTCTCGTTGTTGTTTGGAAAGTTTGAGTTCCTCTTTATACTCTTCTATTTCTCGGCTTCTCATATCTATCACCAAAACTCCGATTAAATCGGCTATCAGTCGCCTGATAGTTCAGACTATATCATCATCCTTAAATAAGGATGTTCGGCGTGTAGTCGTTGAGGGGTCATGATACAAAAAGTGTATCAGCGGACTT
>CAYFOB010000054.1:411-13443 GCA_964344525.1 uncultured Thiomargarita sp. | reverse complement strand
CAGTTAATCCCGTAAAATCAGCTTCTTGCAACCCAGGGCGTTGCTTACCAAGTTCTTTTTCAACTAAAACCGCCGTCAGCACCTCTTTAGCCCCTGCTTCTTGACAATATTTAACAATTGCTTGTAAAGTCAAACCCTCATCTAAAATATCATCAATAACCAACACGGTGCGATTTTGTAAACTTATGCTTGGATGCTTAATCCACTGCAAATCGCTACCAGAAGTGGTGCCTCGATAACGGGTAGCATGAATATAATCCAGTTCTAATGGAAAATTGAGGCGTGGTAACAATTGCCCTGTCGGCACTAATCCACCAATCATGACACATAGGCACAAAGGATGTTTATTTTGCAAATGTGGACACATAGCTTCTGCCATATCATCAAGCGCGTCTGATACCTCTCGTTCAGCATATAGCTGATCAGCTTTTACCAAAACATTTTGGATTTCTTCTATATCTAATTGATTTTCCATAATTTAGAAGGTATGAATTCGGTTTATAAAAATAACGACAAGGATTACTTTTAAAAAAGGATGCTTTTGCCTTATCCTTTTTTAAAAGTAATCCTTGTCGTTATTGCGAAAACGTATAGAATATAACTATACCACGTTTTGCGGTTCACCTTTCAAAAACGCTTGGAGATTCGCCACAGCAATATCTAACAAAGTTTGCCGTGCAGTCTGGGTTGCCCAAGCAATATGCGGTGTAATAAAGCAATTTTCCAGTTTAAACAAAGGATTATCAATTTTAGGCGGTTCAACTGTTAACACATCTAAGCCTGCCCCCGCTATTTGCCCACTGCGTAGCGCATGCGCCAAAGCCTCTTCATCAACCAATGGTCCACGACTGGTATTAATCAAAAAGGCGGACGGTTTCATCAACGCTAAACGTTGGGCATTTACAAGGTGTTGAGTTTCTGGAGTTAAGGGGCAATGCAAACTGATGACATCGCTTTGTTGAAATAAACTTTCTAAATCGACATTACCCGCCACCGGGGTGCGTTGACAAGCCAAAACTTGCATACCAAAAGCTTGTGCGAGCTTAGCAACCTGTTGTCCAATCGCACCGAGCCCCACAATCCCCATTGTCAAATTTTCTAAAGCAATCATTGGCTTATCCCAATAGCAAAAATTCGCCTGATTGCTCCAACGTCCTCTTCGTACCCCAAGTGCATGTAAACCGACTTGTTGCGTCAATTCCAACAACAACGCAAACACCATTTGTGCCACCGATGGTGTCCCATAAGCAGGGACATTGGTGACAACAATTTGCCGTTCACGGGCAACTTGAACATCAACAACATTATAGCCAGTTGCCAGCACACCAATATATTGTAATTTGGGCAATTGAAAAATTTCGCTGCGATAGAGTAATGTTTTGTTAGTAAAGACAATTTCGGCATGAGCAGCACGTTGCACAACAGCCTCAGCTGGGGTACGATCATAAATATCGCAATGTCCCAAAGCTTGCAAAGGTTCCCAACTTAAATCACCGGGATTTAGCGTGTAACCATCCAATATCACAATATTCATTTGCATCAACCTTTGTGTACGGGACAAGTCCGATTTTTAACCAACTTGACACGATTAAACTCCATATTCAAACCATCAATCAACAACAGCTCCCCTGTCAACACATCACCCACACCCATAATCACTTTCATCGCCTCCAAAGCTTGCAAACTGCCAATAATGCCCACGAGCGGTGCTAATACGCCAGTTTGTGTACAAGTTTCGACAAGGGCATCGTCACTCGGATACAAACAACGATAACAAGGACTGTCAGGCAAATAGCCACGAAAAACCGCAATTTGTCCCTCCATCCGTATTGCTGCCCCAGAGACTAAAGGAATTTGTGCATCCACACAAGCTTGATTAATTGCAAAACGTGTTAATAAATTATCAGTACAATCAAGCACAACATCCACATTACTGACTTCTTCTGCTAAAGCCTCATCATCTAACTGTTGATAAAGTGGAGTCACTTTAATCAACGGATTTAAGGCTAACAAAGTCTCGCGGGCAGATTCAACCTTGGGTTGACCAATATTACCAGTATTATGAATAATTTGGCGCTGCAAATTAGACAAATCAACCACATCAAAATCACACAAGCGCAAATCACCCACCCCAGCTGCTGCCAAATACATGGCTGCTGGAGAACCTAATCCTCCCAAGCCAATAATTAACACCTTAGCACTAAGCAAGCGCTCCTGCCCTTCTACCCCAACTTGGGGCAATAAAATTTGGCGACTATAACGTAACAATTGTGCATCATCCATCAAGTGAGTCTCCTTAAATAGCATCCACACCCTGCCGCAATTCGTGCACAAATCCTGCCACCCTTTCCAACAATTGCTCCTGGGGGACCGTTTCAAACAATCGTACTAAAGCACTGCCCACAATCACCGCATCGCTGACTTTTGCCACTTTTGCAGCCGAATCCGCATCTTTAATGCCAAAACCAACCCCTACAGGTAAATCTGTGTATTGGCGAATTTCGGCAACCTTTTCGGCTACCGACGAAACATCTAAATTGGCACTCCCCGTCACACCTTTGAGCGAAACATAGTACAAATAACCAGAACAAAAAGTACAAATATATTTAATCCGCTCAGGAGTGGTAGTGGGTGCCAAAAGAAAAATCGGGGATATCGCATGTGACTGTAACAATGAACCAAAACTGCCCACTTCCTCTGGTGGTAAATCCACCGTCAATACGCCATCAACCCCAGCAGATTGCGCGGCTTGAACAAAGGTTTCATAACCCATAATTTCTATCGGATTAAGATATCCCATCAACACAACAGGTGTCGTTTGATTTTGCGCCCGAAAGTTTTTGACAATGTCCAACACATCACGTAAACTTGTGCCCGCAGCTAAGGCGCGTTCACTGGCGCGTTGAATGACTGGACCATCTGCCATCGGATCAGAAAAAGGGACACCCAACTCAATCACATCCGCACCTGCCTCAACTAGGGCATGCATCAAAGGCACAGTTAATCCAGGATTAGGATCACCAGCGGTAATAAAGGGAATCAGGGCAGTACGGGCATTATCAAAACACGTTTTTAAACGGCTCATATTTTAATACCTTCAAGCGTGGCAACAGTATGAATATCTTTATCTCCCCGCCCTGACAAATTAACCACAATAATTTTATCTGAACTCAGGGTGGGCGCTATTTTTTGGCAATAGGCGAGCGCATGGCTGGATTCGAGAGCGGGCATAATCCCTTCCTGGCGAGTTAGATCATGAAACGCCGTCAAAGCTTCCTGATCAGTCACCGCCACATATTGAACGCGCCCGGTGTCTTTTAACCACGCATGTTCAGGACCAACGCCAGGATAATCCAATCCTGCTGAAATAGAATGCGTTTCAATGATTTGCCCATTGTCATCACTCATCAAATAAGTCCGATTGCCATGCAAAACGCCAGGTTTTCCAGCATTTAAGGGCGCGGCATGACGACCTGTTTCTAAACCATCGCCAGCGGCTTCCACACCGTACATAGCAACCTCCTGATCATCCAAAAAAGGATAAAACAAACCGATGGCGTTAGAGCCGCCACCAACACAAGCAATTAAAATATCAGGCAAGCGTTTTGCCCTTTCACCAATTTGCAAGCGAGTTTCTCGCCCTATTACGGCTTGAAAATCGCGCACCATGGCAGGATAAGGATGAGGACCAGCAACGGTACCAATAATATAAAAGGTATTATCGACATTATTCACCCAATCACGCATAGCTTCATTAAGCGCGTCTTTTAAAGTTTTTGAGCCAGATTCGACGGTGCGAACTTCAGCACCCAATAAGCGCATACGATAAACATTGATGGCTTGACGTTTAACATCCTCCGCGCCCATGTACACAACACATTCCATACCAAAGCGTGCCGCGACTGTTGCAGTTGCTACGCCATGTTGTCCAGCACCGGTTTCGGCAATAACACGGTTTTTGCCCATCCGCTTGGCAAGTAAGGCTTGCCCAACTGTGTTATTGATTTTATGCGCGCCAGTATGATTTAAATCTTCACGCTTAAGGTAAATTTGTGCGCCCCCCAAATGTTGTGACCAACGAGCTGCATGATACAAAGGCGCAGGGCGTCCCACAAAGTGATATAAATCATTCTGAAGTTCAGCTAAAAAATCAGCATCTTTCAAATAATGCTCATAAGCTTGTCGCAATTCTTCCAATGGTTGCATCAGCGTTTCTGCGACAAAAATTCCCCCATAAGGTCCGAAATGACCATTCGCATCTGGTAGGGTAAGTGGTTTAGGGTTTGACATTGAGACACCTCTTAGGAATGCGGACATTTTGTTCGCGTCTTTAATACCTTTGGCAGATTCTACCCCGCCACTCACATCGACAGCATAAGGCGCTAAAGTGGCAATCGCTTGCTCCACATTATCCGGCGTTAAACCCCCTGCCAGAATAATCGGTTTGGACAAATAAACCGGAATTTGTTGCCAATCAAAAACGACACCGGTACCCCCTTTTACGCCTTGCACATAAGTATCTAATAATAAGGCTTTAGCATCAGCATAGCGTTGTGCAAAAACTTGCACATTAACATTGGGACGCATGCGTAGTGCCTTAATGTAAGGTTTAACAAAACTTCTGCAGTATTCTGGTGACTCTTCACCATGAAATTGCAACAAATCAAGTGACACTCGTGCCAAAACACCATGCACAAAATCAGGTTCAGCATCAACAAACAAACCAACCACCGTTACAAATGCTGGTAAGGCTTGAACAATTGCTTGCGCCTGCTCAATTGAAATAGCGCGTGGACTTTTTTCATAAAATACCAACCCAATGGCATCAGCACCCAATTTTGCAGCGACTGCCGCATCGTTTGGGCGAGTAATCCCACAAATTTTGACGCGGGTACGTGGTTTTTCAAACATAAGTACTCATAAAGAAATATTGCAAAATGCATTTTTTTTGATTTTGCATTGCAATTTGCAAGTGACGCATTTTAAAAATGCATCATAAAATAAAAAATTATTTAAAAAACAATTATCTAAATAAAACGGCATAGAAATCGCATTAAGAATTGACTAACCTCAAGCGCGTGGGCATAAAAAATTGTTGATTTTAAAGTATCATAATTAGCTTAAGCTATTTTTTTCCCTCTTGGATAAAATCTATCCAAAATCACTATGAAACAAGAAAAGAGATACAACCCATGCGTATTTTGTTCACAGAAGAAAATGCCCAAGATTATTTAAAGTGCCGCCAATTATTGGAAGAACAAGCAAACGATTTTAACATGGATTGGGCCCCCAATTCTGAAATCGCCTTAAAACAGATTAAAGAAAACAGTTATCACCTCCATCTAATCGGCTATGATGCGAAAAAAACAGAGCAGCACAAGTTTTTAGCGCAGTTGTACGAAAATACCAAAAACACTCCAACAATTTTACTCACTAAAAACAACGAATTGGTAGACACCGCACTGATGGATAAATACCAAACTTTCTGTCTACCTAAGGAGCAACTGAATTGGCCACAACTTAAGCGCTCTATTCGCTACCTGTCCAACTTGCTCGCTTGGCAAAAAAATGAAGCCAGATTTCATGCCGTTTTTAATAAGGCATTTGAGTTTATGGGCTTGCTCAAATCCAATGGCATTTTGCAGGATATTAATACAGCCGCCTTAACTTTTGTTGGCTATCAACGCAGCGCGATGGAAGGTATTTTTTTCTGGGACATGCCTTGGACAATGCACTCCCAAAAAAACCAAGCACGCTTAAAAAAGGCTATTGCAACAGTCGTTGAGGGTGATGTTGCGCGTTGCGAAATTGAAATACGAAAACATAATGGACAACGTGCAGTGTTGGATTTTTTGTTTACCCCTATTGCAAATGCCCAGAACGAAATCGTTTGGATATTGGTAGAAGGGCGCGATTTAGAACAACAATTTGCCAATATCACCTTGCATGATCAACTCACAGAGTTACCTAACCGTCATAAATTTATGGAATATCTGGAAAAAGCGATGGATCATGCATCGCAGCGTCAAGATTATTACATTGCGGTATTATTGCTTGATTTGGAGAGATTTAGAGTGATTAATGCCAGCTTGGGGCATGATTTGGGCGATTGGTTGTTGATGGAAATTAGTCAACGTTTGCAAGATTGTTTAAATGAAAAACATATTTTGGCGCGTGCTGGTGGTGACGAATTTATAATTTTGCTGGATGAGATGCAAGATTTTGTTGAAGCGACCACTTTGGCGGCGACTATTAAAGAGGTTTTGGCGCGCCCGTTTTCGTTGGTTGACTACGATATTGTTATGTCATGCTCTATAGGCATCGCTTATTATACTGATCAAGAAGAAAGTGCAGAATTATTACGCGATGCAGATGCTGCAATGTATCATGCCAAAACAATGGGGCAATCTGGTTATGCCGTGTTTCGTCATGATATGCGTAATCGTGTCGTTTCACGCTTGCAAATGGAAACGGATTTATTACACGCCATTGAACAAAAAAAATTTGTACTGTTTTACCAACCACAAATTGAATTAGCTTCAGGGCGGTTGGTTGGTATGGAATCCTTGATTCGCTTCCAGCACCCACAAAACGGGTTTGTTTCACCGCTTGATTTCATTCCAGTACTCGAAGACACTGGCAATATTATCCCCATTGGTGAATGGATTTTGCGAACCGCCTGTAGCCAGTTTAGAGCTTGGTGGGATGCCGGTTTATCTATAAACCATGTTGCCGTCAATTTATCTGCACATCAATTCCACAGTAAAAACTTAATCACAAAAATCATTGATTTTCTCGAAAAATCGGGCTTAGAGCCTGACAGTTTGGAATTGGAGATAACCGAAAGCTTACTGCTAGAGGATGCAGAATCTGCCATCACAACATTAGGGCATCTAAAAAGCATGGGGTTGCGTGTGACTATTGATGATTTTGGAACAGGTTACTCGTCCTTGAGTTATCTCAAGCGTTTTCCGGTAGATTGCCTGAAAATCGATAATACATTTATTGATGGAATCATCTCATCGCCTGTTGATACTGCGATCACGGTTGCTACTATTGATATGGCACACGCGTTGGGTTTAAAGGTGATTGCTGTGGGGGTAGAAACCACTGAACAACGTGATTTTTTGCGTGATTTGGGCTGCGATTTTGCACAGGGTTATTTGTACGCAGCCCCAATGGAAAAGATGGATTTTGTGAAATGGGCAAAACAATATTCGAAATCATAAAAAAAACTCGAAGGTTTTCAAAACCTTCGAGCTAAAACCTTATTCCGTTTTAGTTGGCAGATGTTTACATGATTCATTTTCTGCATTGATTCTCTTAGAAAATTGCTCTCTAGAAGGGCACTTTTTAGGCGTCGCATGGATAGCTTCCAACGGTGATAGGAGCATGGCGCGGTAGTTTTTATTCTCAAAATCGTTTTTTTTCAGCAGCCCAGCTTGAAAATAAAAAGTATCATTGCCTGCCTTAATTTGCTGAGCGAGCTTATCTGTTTCGAGTTCGACTTCAATAGTCATTTGTGTTGCTGTGATACTGGTGGGGGAAGTTTGTATCGCAGGCACATCGTAAGTTCCCAAAATTTGAAGATCCTTGACATCTAATGCCAATTGATTTTTAGATTGAGGTGTTCTGATTTTGGGTTTTTTGGATAAACAGCGGCTGTAGAGTAACACTAAAACGCGCTCATCATCGGTTGCTCGAATATCTGCCATAGCAAATTGGAACAGGACAACTTGCTTTTTCTTGGGATTAAATCCCATTGATAAAATCTGCTGTGGTTTTGGTGAGGCTAAATTGACTTTTGGCACAGTACAATGTTGCACTTTCCTTTTATCGGCTTTGTCCACCGCAATTGAGGCGATGTTGATTTGCCTTTTGCTGATGCCCCCGTTGGAACCTGGAGGGCGTGCTTCTTGGCTTGTTGAGCCTTGGGGGGGGCCTTGTTCATCAGAGATTTGAGGTGGACCATCGCCCGTTTTGGAATTTGCCCATGCAGGGCTAGTCGCTAACAAAAAGGCACCTGTGGCATTTTTGAATTTCTTGAATTTTTTCATAAGTTTTTTAAGGGCTTGAAGTAGCTGATAAAATTATATCATACTAGCTAGCCAGTCATCAAGAAACGCAGTACTAAACGCTAACTGATTTTCTGAAGAAAGTTTAATCACATAATGCTGTTGGGTGACATCCCGCCCTAATAACCGCATAGAATAACGACGAATTTTATCGCTGGTACGAAAACGCGCCTCTGTTATGCCATTAAAGTACAAATGGATAAATCGCTTTTCGTGCAGCGAATAATGATGCTCTTCCAAAAAACCTTCCTGTTTAAACCCTAATTTAAGTGTGGTTTTTTGTGATGATTGATTGTAGTCATAAACATAAGTGTATATTTTATGCAATTTATAAAAATTGAAGGCTAAATCCAGCACTAATAACGTGGCTTCTGTACCATAGCCCAACGATCGGTGTTTTTTTTCAAATAAGCCTATCAGATATTCAGCTCGCTTATGGACAGAAGAATAATTACCCAAGGTTGCCACACCGATAGGACCATGTTGTTTATGTTCTACCAAGAATTCTATATAGCCAAGCTCGACAGGATCATATTCTAGTCGAGTCGCCAACTCATGAGCCAGTTGCTCCTCGGTTTGTTCCACATCATTTGAGCGATAGAGACGAATAAATGAATCGTCTTGATAAGCGCGTGATAAAATGGGCGCGTCACCAGGTTCTGTTTGACGTAACCGCAATGAGCGCCCTTGATTTGAAAGAATCATATATTTAATAGAGCTTATTTTCCGCTTCGGGTCTATCTTTAAAGCGTCGATGTACCCATAAATATTGCTCAGGCGCCTTGTTGACTTGCGCCTCAATCAATTGATTGACCCGTAACGCATCGTGCAAATGATCACCACTCGGAAAATGTGCGAGTGCGGGTTGTAAAATGACTTTATAGCCTTGATTATGCTCTAAACGCTGCGTGAAAAAAGGCACAACGGCTGCGCCGCTTATTTGCGCAAGGCGTGAGGCCGCGGTATTGGTGGATGCTTTTACGCCAAAAAAAGCCACAAAGACGCTGTGCTTGTGTCCAAAATTTTGGTCAGTGGCAAACCACAAGGGTTTATTTTTTTTGAGACTGCGCAACATATCACGCACACCCTCACGGGGAATTGCTTTTTCCGCACGGCTTTCACGGCTTTTTTTCATAAAGTATTCAACCAACGGATTTTCATGGGGACGATAAGTGGCATGAATAGCAGTGTGCATGGTCAAAAAGCGGGTGCCAATTTCCAATGAGGTAAAATGAGCGCTAAGCAAAATCACGCCTTTCCCCTTATCCAAAGCAGCCTGTAAATGTTCTAGCCCTTGAATATGTCCTAAAGGTTTTAAGGTGGCATCTGGCAGCCACCATGCGCTAAGCATTTCGAGTAAGCTGATGCCTAAAGATTCAAAATGTCGGCGTAACAGATGGCCGCGTTGTGTATCATCCAGTTCAGGAAAACACAATTTTAGGTTAATATCAGCAATCCGACGACGGCGTTTTGCGAATCGATAGGCGATGCGTCCAAATTGTCGTCCCATTGCTAATTGCCACCGGTAGGGTAAATGGATCAAACACCATAAAAATCCTCCCAATATCCATAAAGGCCAGTAACGTGGTGTCAATAAGTGTAATAGATTCATTGCAAGTTATAGACGATTAATCAAAACAATCATAGAAAAAAAGTGAGAAGCAATGCATATTTTATTCGTGGAAGAAGATGCTCAAGATTATTTGAAGACTCGTCAATTGTTGGATGAAAAAGCGAGTAAGTTTAACATGGATTGGGCACCCAATTACGAGGTTGCCCTCAAACAGATTCAAAGCAACCACTACGATGTTTTTCTGCTTGGTTATAATGCAACGCGGATACCACAGCAGAATTTTTTGACTTGGTTATACGAGTCTGTTGCCACCCCAACAATTTTGCTGACGAAACACGATGAGCAGGTAGATAGCGTTTTGGGGGACAAATATCTAACCTACTCTCTGGATAAAGAACAATTCAATTGGCAAACGCTGGAGCGAGCCATTTGTTACCTCTCCAACTTGATCGCTTTGCAAAAAAAAGCCAACAAATTTAAAACGGTTTTTAACAGGGCGTTTGAGTTTATGGCCTTGCTCAAAGCAGATGGTATTTTGCAGGAAATCAATCAAACAGGCCTGACATTATTTGGCTCTGCCAAAAAGGCAGTAATAGGTAATGCCTTATGGGATATGCCTTGGGCAACACATATACAAAACCAGTTAAAAGCGGCGGTTGAAAAGGCAGCTGGGGGCGAGATTGCGCGTTATCAAGGCAAACTACAAAAAGCGAATGGGCAATCAGCTATATTGGATTTTTCGTTTACACCGCTCACAAACGTTGAAGAAAAAATCATTTGGATATTGCTTGAGGGGTGTGATGTGAGTGATTGTCAAGCCTTAGAGCAGCAATTAGCGTACTGCAATTTACATGATCAATTGACAGAATTGCCTAACCGCCATCTGTTTATGGAAGAGTTGGAAAAGGCGATAAATCGTGCTAAACAAAATGATAATTATTATATCGCAGTATTATTTGTTGGTTTGGATAAATTTAGGATGATAAATGCCAGCTTAGGGCATGATATGGGCGATTGGTTGTTGATGAAAATGACACAACGTTTGCAAACTTGTTTAGACAAGAAAAACCTTTTAGCGCGTACTGGGGGTGGATTTGTAATTTTGCTGGATGATATACAAGATTTTACCCAGGCGACTCGTTTAGCGACCACTATCAGTGAGGTATTGGATCGCCCTTTCTCGCTTGCTGGATATGAAATCGTCATGTCATGTAATATCGGCATAGCTTACCATACCGATCAAGAAGGGGCTACAGAGTTGTTACGTGATGCTGATACGGCTATGTATCGTGCCAAAATGAAGGGCAACGCTTATGCCGTGTTTCGCCAAAATATGTATGATGGTATTGTCTCACGTTTGCAAATGGAAACGGATTTGCTCCATGCCACCACAGATGAGAATTTTGTACTGTTTTATCGACCACAAATTAAGCTGGCTTCTGAGCAGCTTGTTGCTATGGAATCCTTAATCCGCTTTCGCCAGCCACGAAGTGGTGAAATTTTGCCAGTTGATTTTATTCCTGTGTTAGAAGAGACTGGAATTATTATCTCTGTTGGGGAATGGATTTTGCAAACGGCTTGTCGCCAGTTAAAAGCTTGGTGGGAGGTTGGGTTGTTGATAAACCGTGTCACGGTGAATTTATCCGCACACCAATTTCGTCACAAAAACTTAATCAAAACAGTCATAGACTCTATCGAAAACGTTGGTTTGGAGCCCGAGTCTTTGGAATTAGAAATAACCGAAAACCTGTTGTCAGAAGAGGACGATTCTACCATCCAAACATTGAAACATTTTAAAGATATGGGAATTCGTATAACGATTGATGATTTTGGAATGGGTTATGCCTCCTTGAATCATCTTAGGCGTTTTCCAGCAGATTGTTTGAAAATTAATAACTTATTTATCAAGGAAATGATATCATCACCGGAAAGCACCGCGATTACGGTTGCTACCATCGATATGGCACATGCACTGGGCTTAACGGTGATTGCCAAGGGGGTAGAAAACACTGAACAACGTGATTTTTTACGTGATCAAGGGTGTGATTTCGCGCAGGGTTCTTTGTACGCTGCCCCAATGGAAAATACAGAATCCCTAGAATGGATAAAACAACATCACAAAATGATAAATGACTAATCTTTTATTAAACATCAAAAATTTGTCCGTCGCGTTTGGAAACTCGCCCCGACACAGTACGCAAGTTGTGCATAATGTCAGTTTTCATATCGGAATGGGTGAAAAATTAGCTTTGGTCGGTGAATCTGGCTCCGGTAAATCCGTTACCGCTTTGTCCATTCTGCAATTGCATGATCATGTGACTTATCCCACCGGTTTGATTGAATTTCAAAATCAAAACTTGCTCCAATTTAGCAAAGCGCAAATGCGTCGAGTACGTGGCAGAGAGATTGCGATGATTTTTCAGGAGCCGATGACCTCGTTAAATCCCGTCTATTCCATTGGCACCCAATTAATGGAACCGTTGTTGTTGCACGACGGATTAAGCAAATCGGTAGCGCGGCACCGCATGCTTGAGCTATTAGAACAAACTGGTATTCCCGAACCGCATAAACGTTTTGATGCTTATCCTCACATGTTATCTGGCGGGCAACGTCAGCGGGTGATGATTGCAATGGCTTTAGCCTGCAATCCAAAATTATTGATTGCTGATGAACCCACTACCGCATTGGATGTCACCGTACAATTGCAGATACTTGAATTACTCGAAACTGTGCGAAAAGATTTTGGCATGGCAGTGCTGCTGATTTCTCATGATTTAAACTTAGTTAAACGGTTTGCAGAGCGCGTTTGTGTGATGCAAAAAGGCAGGTTGGTTGAAACTGCAGCTGTAGGGAATTTGTTTAAGCAGGCGCAACACCCTTATACCCAACATCTACTCAATAGCCAACCAGAAAAAATTCAGACGGATTATGATTACACGACAGCCCCTTTATTAGAAGGGCAAAAAATCCATTGTGCCTTTCCTCTTAAGCAAAAGGGTTGGCGCTCTATTGGTGAAGTTAAAGCCGTTGATGATGTGAGTTTGCAGGTACACCCGGGCGAAACGGTAGGAATCGTTGGCGAATCCGGCTCTGGTAAAACAACTTTAGGGCTGTGTTTATTGCGATTACAAGAATGTACTGGCACAATTCGTTTTGCAGATCAACGTTTAGATCAATTACGCCCACGCCAATTGCGTCCCTTGCGCCGTCAATTTCAAGTTGTTTTTCAGGATCCTTATTCGTCCTGATCGCCGCGCATGAGGGTGGAACAAATTATTGGAGAGGGGTTGCAGATTCATTACCCGGCATTAAGTCGTAACGAGCGCCGTGAGCGTGTTGTCCAAATGCTCACAGAGGTTGGTTTGCAAGAAGATATGTTGTGGC
>CAYFOB010000054.1:0-401 GCA_964344525.1 uncultured Thiomargarita sp. | reverse complement strand
CCATGAATTTTCGGGGGGACAACGCCAGCGTATCGCCATTGCACGAGCGGTAATTTTAGAGCCCCAACTGATTTTGCTGGACGAACCCACTAGCGCATTGGATGTGTCTGTACAAAAACAAATTCTCAAATTGCTTATAAATTTACAACATAAGCGCCGCCTTAGTTATTTGTTTATCAGCCACGATTTAAACGTTATTCAAGCTGTATCCCACCGTATTGTTGTGATGCGTCATGGCCAATTTATCGAGCAGGGTGAAACGGCGCAGCTATTTAACCATCCACAACATCCTTACACGCAAAGTTTATTGCATGCTTCTTTGTTTGCGAGCTAATTAGACTTGTCCCTAAATAACTGATGTTAGGCATCACAAGCGTCATCGGCAAAGTTGCGTAGCATCA
>CAYFOB010000053.1:9115-13474 GCA_964344525.1 uncultured Thiomargarita sp. | reverse complement strand
CTTTCTCGTTTTCTGAAAAAGACTTTTCATTTTTTCCAAAACAGCCTCTAAAAGATGGGTTGACTTCTTTGGAGGAGCTTAATCGTGTTGTTAGTTTTAAAAGGAAGTGATATGAATAAAATAATCATCATTATCCTGTCTAGGCTCATTAATTTTGCGCTTGTTGCAGTATTTGGTTATAGCAGTGTGCAATTATTTTTGTTAATCAACACGGAACCCTTGGAAATTAATACCCAAGCGCGTCGCCCCGTTGTCAACCAGACACCCGTTTTTACGCCAACACTTAATATTTCTTCACTGCTGAAAACACATTTGTTTGGGAGCCACAATATTGTTAAAAAAGCGCCTCTTGTCCCAGCGCCTGAAACAAGATTGAATCTGAAATTGCATGGTATTTACTATAGCTCTGATCCACAAAAATCCTTTGCGATGATTGCAGCTGCTAATGGTAAAAGTGCGTCTTACCATATTGGCAAATCTTTACCAGGAGGTGCGCTAATCCAAGAAATTTATCCCAGAAAGGTGATTTTGCTGAGAAACGGGCGGCATGAAACCTTACGTCTCGTGGGTGCAAAAAACGACAAGAGAAATAGAGTGGTACAAAATCATGAGGCCAAAAATAATCAAACGGCGACTGACACACCAGGAAAATTATTAGGAGATTATCAACGCAAATTACGGACTAATCCGCAAAGTTTGATGAAACTTATGCGCATTTCCCCCGAATATCAAGGGGGACGATTGGTGGGATATCGCCTCAAACCAGGAAAAGATGCCAACCTTTTGTCGCGCTTTAATTTGCAATCAGGTGATATACTCACTACGATCAATGGTGTTAAACTTGATTCCCCACTCAAGGGATTGGGCATTATACAGCAATTGGGGACTGCTAATCAAATTAATTTAGAAGTGTTACGCAACGGACGAGTTGTTTCCTTATCCTTTGCAGTTGAAAAATAACGTGATTATCCTTCGTTGTACTTGGTTAATTTGGCATTGACGGGATTTAGCAAAACCCAAAAGTTGCGCTTTTTTAATCAAATGAGCTTTGCAGTGAAGGGTTCACTTGCACCAAGGTAGTGCAAGTGAACCCTTCACTGCAAAGCTCAAATTGTGACGGTGTTAACTGATGTTACGCACGGAAGTTCCAAAACCACAAATAACTACAAGGATTACTTTTAATAAAGGATAAGTCTTGCGTCACTTCATTAATGGGGGTTATCCTTTATTAAAAGTAATCCGTGTAGTTATTCATGGGTTTTAGAAATAGGCTGCGTAACATCGGGGTGTTAAGTATTAATATACAAGCGGTGGTATATTAACTTTTTGGAGTTGCCGAACAGAGATAGAGTACAACGAATGGTTTACAACACTGACACGTCAAACCTTTCTTATATAAAGGAGCAAACTTATGTCCACACTCAGCTTTAACGATGTTGGGTTAGTTGCCCAACAATCTGACCAATTTCCTTATGGTTGGCGTTATGTGACAGAAACCTTGCCAAATGGAGAAGAAAGTTACTACGAAGTCCCCCTCACCGCCGAAGATTTATTAGATCCACAACTCGGAGATCAAGTAGTGCAAAATTCCAAACATCAACAATCAAACAATGCGCTTTTTAATATGCTCAGTAACCACTATGAAGATGATCCAACAATAGCGGTTTTTAGTGATCTCAAAATGAGGTGGAAAATACCGGGTTTAAAAGAGCCAGCCCCGGATATAGCGGTGGTGCCGTTTATCAAAGACAAAGAGGCCACACGTTCAAGCTTTGATGTTGTGGATGAAGGGACACGTCCTTGCTTAGTGGTTGAAATCATGTCAGAAGGTTATCCTGGTGATGACACAGAAAAGGTCAAGATTTATGAACAGGCGGGCGTCAAAGAGTACTTCATTATTAATCCCCATTCAAATGAGCCGTATTATGAGATTTTGGGCTACCGGCTGATTTCGAGTGGCAAATATCAGCAGATCAAACCCGATAAACAAGGTCGTCTCTTGAGTGAAACCACCCAAATTTGGTTTGAACCTTCAGAAAATAGACGACGTTTGAAATTAAGGGACGCGCTGACTGATAATGAGTTGCTCACGCCTGGTCAAGAAAAGGCGGCACGAATCGAAGCGAATATCAAAGCGCAAGCCGAGACTAAAGCACGAATCGAGGAAACCAAAGCACGAATCGAAGCCGAGACGAAAATGCTTGAAGCCGAGACGAAAATGCTTGAAGCCGAGGCACGGGCGCAACAGCTAGAACAACGTCTACAAAACTTAAAAATCAAAAGCTCTCCGACATAGTGAAGTGATTTCCTGGAGTCCATTTCAAAATAAATTTATCTGAGGTATATTGGCTCCAATCCACTAAATTTAAAAAAGGATAACTCAAAATCGAATCTAAACTGCACACATGCTTTTGATTTATCCTTTTTTAAAGTTAATTCTGCTAATACTACCCACATGAGCAAAAAAAAATTACAACCGCACCTCAATCCCAGCGGCTGCCATCTGTTGTTTTGCCTCAGCAATCGTATATTCTCCAAAATGAAAAATACTTGCTGCCAGTACGGCGTCTGCTTTGCCCTCAACTATGCCCTCGGTAAGATGTTCTAAGGTGCCTACGCCACCAGAGGCTATCACGGGCACACTCACCGCCTCACTGATGGTGCGTATTAATGCTAAATCAAAACCATTGCGCGTTCCATCTCTGTCCATACTGGTGAGCAAGATTTCGCCGGCGCCAAAATCGACCATTTTTTTTGCCCAATCTATGGCGTCAAGTCCTGTCGGTTTTCGTCCACCGTGCGTGAAAATTTCCCAACGTTCTTGGCTGACTTGTTTGGCATCAATGGCGACAACTATGCATTGTGAGCCAAAATGGTCACTGGCTTCTTTGACAAAATCTGGATTGAAAACGGCTGCCGTGTTAATTGCTACTTTATCTGCACCAGCTTTGAGCATGCGCCGTACATCCGCCAATTGGCGGATGCCACCTCCAACAGTTAAAGGAATAAAAACGTCACTCGCCACTTTTTCAACGACATGTACCATAGTTTCACGATTGTCAGCGCTTGCGGTAATGTCTAAAAAAGTCACTTCATCCGCGCCTTGCTCGTCGTATCGCTTGGCAATTTCTACAGGATCACCCGCATCGCGGATATCCACAAATTTAACCCCTTTTACTACCCGCCCTGCATCTACATCAAGGCATGGAATAATACGTTTTGCTAGTCGCATAATTAATATTATTGATAATTATTTGCAAACTTTTGCGCCTCTGCCAAATCTAAACTGCCTTCGTAGATGGCGCGTCCCGTAATGGCACCGATGATGTTTTCTTCTGCCACTTCACATAACACTTTAATATCGTCTATGGTGGTGATGCCACCTGATGCGATGACTGGAATGTTAATTGAACGCGCCAATTTAACAGTAGACGCTACATTCATACCCCGCAGCATTCCGTCACGACTAATATCAGTAAACACAATCGCTTCAACACCATCCTGTTCAAAACGTTGCGCCATATCAATCGCACTATGATGAGACAATTTTGACCAACCATCAGTTGCCACTTTACCATCACGCGCATCTAAACCCACAATAATATGCCCTGGAAATGCCAAACAGGCTTCGCTGACAAAGTGGGGGGTTTGAACTGCCTTAGTGCCAATAATGACGTACTTGACACCTGCCTCAAGATAAGTCTGTATGGTTTCTTCGTCACGAATACCGCCACCGACTTGTATTGGGAGATCAGGATAGGTTTCAGCAATTTTATGAATAATGTCAGCATTAACGGGTTTACCAGCAAATGCGCCATTCAAATCCACTAAATGTAAACGACGAGCACCCGCCTTTATCCAGCGTTCTGCCATTGCCACAGGATTACTGGAAAACACGGTATCATCTTCCATGCGTCCCTGTTTTAGTCGTACACATTGACCCTCTTTGAGATCAATGGCGGGAATGATTAACATTTTAGCTTCCTCAAAAATTTTTACTCTGGTAGGGATTAATTATAAGAAGGGAGGCGTCAAAACCCAAATTTTTTTGGAAGTACTGTTTGAAACCTGTCAGGGTTTTTTTTGGGAGGTTAGGCATAGGCACCTACGCTGATAGGTAATTTATAACTTAAGCGACGTTTTTTAGTTTGCCTAGATTGCACCAAAGGTTGTAGCTCTTTCAATGCCTGTTCATATACATTTTTCTTGAAGTAGACAACTTCAGTTAAAGGATGCCAATAATCTACCCACTGCCATTGGTCAAATTCTGGGTGCTCGCTAGCTGTTAGTTGAATGTAACTCTCATTACTCAAAAGGCGTAGCATATACCAAACTTGTTTTTGACCTATACACAAAGGT
>CAYFOB010000053.1:0-9105 GCA_964344525.1 uncultured Thiomargarita sp. | reverse complement strand
TTGATAATAACGTATCAAATGTTGGGGTAAACGATAACGTAACCATCCACGACTCGCTCCTAAAACTTGTACTTGCTTTGTGGTTAAACCAAGTTCCTCATACAATTCACGAAACATCGCCCGTTTTGGTGTTTCATGGGCTTTGATACCTCCCTGTGGAAATTGCCAAGCATTTTGTTTAACACGTTTTGCCCACAATACTTGTCCTGCCGAATTTGTCAAAATAATGCCAACATTCATTCTGTAACCATCTGTATCAATCATTGGATAATTCCTCAGTGAATCTGATTACTTTATTTATTTAATATTACTTGATTATGCAATAATTACAACCCATTATTTTGTGATAATGGTTTAAGTTTGGATGGTAAGTCTTTAAATTACGAAAAATATTAAAGCTATTATGAAATAATATTCATTAGATTAATACGATTAATGGTGGTTCTCACCAGATAAGACAAGGGATACGCTTAAAAAAATTGTTGAAAATACTAAAGCGCTTTGAAAGCAAACATTTTGTAATTATCTTGTTTCGTTTTATACAAAATATATACTAAAAATAGTAGGTTACATGGACTTAATGTCGTATTATATGTCTTTTTGTGGCTTTAGCAACGATAGTCAGACTGAGTTACAACATTTGATGTTTTATCACAACAGTGTTGTATTTATGGAATATGACAAGTATTTGAACTGATCTGAAATCAGATTATTTTTTTATATTCAATATGTTAATTATTTTTAACCTTTTAAAAATTGTGTATTTTTTTTGCAACGATGGATAGACGGTTTTATTCAAAACCAGACTGCCAGTCTGGTTTTGATCAATTGCAGTGTCAGGAAAAATGAAATTAAACCACCGCCAAATCCCCCTTACTTTCTAACCATTTTTTCCTATCAGTCGCCCGTTTTTTCGCCAGCAACATATTCATAACACTTTCCGTCTCATCTGCATCATCCAATGTTAATTGAATCAAGCGTCGTGTTTCTGTTGCCATTGTCGTTTCACGTAACTGCAAAGGGTTCATTTCTCCTAATCCTTTAAACCGTTGCACATTGATTTGTCCCCGTTTTTTTTCAGCAGCGATACGATCCAAAATGCCCTGTTTTTCGTCATCATTTAAGGCGTAATACACCATGTTACCCACATCAATACGGTACAGTGGTGGTGTCGCAATATAAATATGTCCCTGTTCCACAAGCTGGCGAAAATGTTTCACAAATAGGGCGCATAACAATGTCGCAATATGTGCGCCATCAGAGTCAGCATCTGCCAAAATGCACACTTTGCCATAGCGTAAGCCTTCTAAATTGTCACTCCCCGGATCAATACCAAGCGCGACAGCAATATCATGGACTTCTTGTGAGGCCAGGACTTGAGTTGTATCAACTTCCCATGTGTTGAGAATTTTGCCACGTAAAGGCATCACCGCTTGAAAAGTCCGGTCACGCGCTTGTCTGCATGAGCCACCGGCACTGTCCCCTTCAACTAGAAATAATTCTGTTTGGTTGAGGTCTTGTAGGGAACAATCAGCCAATTTGCCGGGCAATGCTGGACCATTGACGGCTTTTTTGCGGACAACCCTTTTTTCTGCGCGGAGACGTTTTTGTGCGTGGCTAATCACCAATTCGGCTATTTTTTCTCCAATTTCTACATGCTGATTTAGCCACAGCGAAAAGGCATCACGTACCACGCCAGACACAAAGGTGGCGCAAGTACGCGACGAGAGGCGTTCTTTGGTTTGCCCAGAAAATTGTGGATCTTCCAATTTGACTGATAATATATAAGCGCAACGTTCCCACACATCTTCGGGGGCTAATTTGATACCACGTGGTAGCAAATTGCGATAATCACAAAACTCGCGCATTGCTTCCAATAAGCCACTACGTAAACCATTGACGTGAGTGCCCCCCTGTGTGGTAGGGATTAAATTCACATAACTTTCTGTCAATAAATCACCCTCTGGTATCCACATCAATGCATAATCAACGGCTTCTGTTGTGCCCTCAAAATGCCCCATAAAAGGGCTCTCTGGTAAACTTTCGATATCGCCCAAATTATCAAGCAAATAAGTGGTTAAGCCATCTTTATAATGCCATTCTAGTTTTTCCCCCGTGTTTTCATCTTCAAAGCTAATCATCAAGCCAGCACAAAGTACCGCCTTGGCGCGTAAAACATGGGTGAGGCGAGGGAGCAAAAAACGTTGAGAATCAAAATAGTCTGGATTAGGCCAAAATCGCAGTGTGGTGCCGGTGTTACGCTTTCCCACCTTACCAACAACGTTCAATTCTGAAGTTTTTTCGCCATCAGCAAATGACATTTGATACAGCTTGCCATTGCGTTTTATGGTGACTTCTAATTTATTGGAAAGTGCATTGACAACAGACACGCCAACACCATGCAAGCCCCCAGAAAATTGATAATTTTTATTGGAAAATTTACCGCCTGCATGTAAACGGGTGAGGATGACTTCTACCCCAGTAACGCCTTCTTCTGGATGTATATCAACCGGCATACCACGCCCATCGTCGCGCACACTTAAAGAGCCATCAGCATGTAAAACAACATCAATCTTGTTGGCATATCCGGCAATGGCTTCATCAACACTGTTATCAATCACTTCCTGCGCCAAATGATTAGGACGTGTGGTATCTGTGTACATCCCTGGGCGTTTACGTACAGGATCAAGTCCTGTTAAGACTTCTATATCAGCAGCATCGTAATTTTTGTTCATTTTTTTGATTGATCTTTGAACTGTGATTTTTGACTAGCCTATCAATCACAGCTCAAAATTTTAGAAGTGGTTTTAGTGGTAGGAAAAGAGAAAGTTATGGGATAATGGTGTTATTGTGTATATAACTAAAACGGAGCTCGCATGTTTGATCTCACAGTTAAAATCGTCATTTTAATTTCACTTTGTTTGGTATCTTGCAAACCAAATCTCCCCCCCCCAATGAATAATTCTCCAATTCAAGAGGATCAGAACCCTGTTGAACGCATTCAAATTGTGATGTTTGAATCCTTTCCGGTGCAAGTTAATGTCATCGTGAGTGGGCATTTCCCTGATAATTGCACGACTATCGACGAAATCACCGAAACACGAAATAACAACAGTTTTACGCTTAATATCACAACAGTGCATGAGCAAAATTGTGCCAAGGTGATCAAGCCGTTTGAGGAAATTATTCCCCTCAACGTTGAAGGGCTGAAGGCTGGAGTTTATACCGTCAAGGTTAATAACATCAGCGATTTTTTTGAATTAGGTGTTGATAATCCATAAAAGATGAATGTGATTAATTCAAAGGATTGTAACCAGGCAATTGCGTGACATCCACCTCATCAATTTGCTTTGGCATTAAAAATGGTTTTCCTTTATCATCAAGAGAATTGGCATATTGCAAATAGACTTTTTCATGGATAAAAACATCAAATAAATCAGGATCAATGTGATTTTCTTCTTTCATTTTACCTAAAATGTGTAAGGCTTGAGATAAAGGCATTGCATCTTTATAGGGGCGATCTTTCGCTGTCAATGCTTCAAAAACATCCGCAATGCCCATCATCCTAGCCTGTATAGACATCTGATCACGAGTCAAGCCCTTGGGATAGCCTTTTCCATCCATGCGCTCATGATGCCCCCCCGCATATTCAGGTACACGTTGCAAATATTTGGGAAATGGTAAGGCTTTTAACATGTCAATGGTGGCTTGAATATGATGATTGATTTTATGACGTTCTTCTGGAGTCAATGTGCCTTTGGTGATATTAAGGTTATAAATCTCATCGTCTAATAAAAAGTTTGACTCAATGCCTTTTGGCGTCTTCCAGCGATGTTGAGCAATTTGCAACACCCGTTCCTTGAGCGCATCAGCCATAAATTCGCTCCCTTTATTGCAGTGGCGAATAAATTCACGCTCCTCGTTCAATGTGTCAATTTGTTGCGCTAACTTTGCGTCCAAGGTTTCAAGGTTTTCTCCTCGTGCGAGCAATTGTTCACGTAGCAAAGCGATTTCAGCGTCGCGTTTAAGTACCTCAAAGCGGGTATCCACAAGTTCAATACGGTCAAAAAGCGTATGAAGTTTAGTCGCTTTGTCTACAACATATTCAGGTGTTGTTATTTTACCACAATCATGTAACCAGCCTGCTACTTTCAATTCATAGCGATCCTCTTCTGTCATGATGAAATCTTTTAGAGGACCTACTTGGATTTTCGCAGCGGCATCTGCTAATTTCATTGTTAATTCTGGCACACGCCGACAATGTTCACCTGTGTGTCGAGATTTGTCATCAATGGCTGTGGCTATCAATTCAACAAAGGCTTCAAACAAGCGGCGCTGTTCTTCCAATAAGCGTTGATTAACCCAAGCCACCGCCGCTTGCGAAGCCAGCGACTCGACTAATTCTTGCACAGCAGTGCTAAATTCGGTGATTTCTCCTGTCACCGGGTCCAATGCATTGACCAATTGTAAGACACCAATAACATCGCCCTCATGATTTGTCATCGGTACGGTCAAAAAAGATTGGGAACGATAACCCATGCTTTTATCAAATTTTCGCATGCCAGAAAATTCAAATTCCGTATTGGTATAAGCATCTGGAATATTGATTGTTTGATTACGAATCGCCGCACGTACCGCAACCACCTCTATATTAGGCTCACCGTTATCTTTGTACATTTGTAATGGCGCTTGTGTCACTGGCACACCGCTACATCCGCCACTATAGATATTTAGACGATCAGTCAACATGATCTCAAATTTTAGCTGATTATCTTCAGTGCGAGTGTACAATGTCCCACCATCAGCATGGGCAAAGCGTTTTGCCTCTTTAAGTATCATTTCCAATAGGCGCGTTCCATCCTTTTCAGCAGATAGCGCAACACCAATTTGGTTTAAAGTTTTTAAACGTGAAAGCAAATCACGAACATCATCATTATTGGATTTATTTACCATCATGCGTCACCTAGTTGGTAGGAGGAGCCTTCAGTGCCCGGAGTGAAATAAGTCTATATTAGCGCTGCCTAAAATCTTTCTATCTGTACGTTTTGTGCGTGCAGGTAGAAAGATTTCTCGTTTTTTACGATGCTGGGGCAAGAACACTAATAAATTGGCGGTTTTTAGGACCTTTGATTTCAAATTTAACAACACCCTCGGCTTTAGCATACAATGTATCATCGTTGCCTCTACCCACATTCAGTCCAGGGTGAAATTTTGTCCCCCGTTGGCGCACCAAGATATTACCAGCCAATACCTTTTGTCCCCCATAACGTTTGATACCAAGACGTTTTGATTGGGAATCGCGCCCGTTGCGGCTACTACCGCCTGCTTTTTTATGTGCCATGTTGTGTTACCTCAGTATTTTCAACTATATTGTTTTGTGGTGTTGCATCAGTTTTTTCCAAGGAGGGTGCGATGCCATCTGCCATGATAGCAGTGATTTTCACATCTGTATAATGTTGACGATGCCCCATTTGTTTGCGGTGGTGTTTACGACGTTTAAATTTGATGATTTTGACTTTTTTGCACCGCCCACATGCCATCACCGTTGCCGTGACTTTACCACCCTCTACCAACGGTGCCCCAATTTTGATATTATCGCCATCAGCCACCATCAATACATTGCTAAAGTCAACGCTTGCGCCAACTTTTGCAGGGAGTTTCTCTATTCTTAGCGTATTGCCTTCGGCTACTTTGTATTGTTTGCCACCCGTTTGAATCACAGCGTACATAAATTTAATTCTCCATAAATACGAGTCAAAGGGATGGAATTCTAAGAAATTTGAGGATAAAAGACAAGTCATTCAACGCGCGGCTCTTATCACCTATCCGTTATTTTACTTTCTTGCTTTTTCATCGTATTTATGGTATTTTTCAAGGTTCCGCTGCGGCATTCATTAACCACCAGGCGGAAATTTTCTGTTGCCAGGCTAAGGCTTTTTTTCTATTCGTAAATCGTGTCGTTTGTGTTGGTAATACCATTTGAGCAGTTTCCCTCGTTTTAACTTGTTTTGTTGCTTGTTGAGGCTTAACAATTTGTTCTTCAAATGGACGAAAAATTTTTTTGTTGTCTGGTTTCATAGTGATTTCTTTAATCGTTTCTTGAGTTAGTACTTGTTCAGTCAATATTCTGCTAGTATGGCTTCCTGTGAGTATAAAAAATTTGCTCAAGGGTTTAACGAGGTGATAACGATAGGGTGTCAAATTTAATCCTTCTATGCCCATCAAATTTAGCTTGAGTATAATGTCCCTAGTTAAGGGTTGAGCAACGCCCGAAAAGGGTTTAGCAAACAGAGCGGCTGGCACCAAACTGAGTGCATCTAATCCCATCTTTAACATATCGTCGTTGGTTATTTCTCGTCCTTCAGTCATTTTTTTGATCGCATAATAACTGCCATGAAAAGGAATCCAAGTGACAGGACCTTTCGGGCACTCATTCACTTCTTCAGCAAGCGCTCCATTATCACCGATAGAAGCCAAATAGCGTAAATGATAAGGTAATTCAGGACACGCTTGTTCAGGATAATTGGGACAAAGGTTGACCAATTGATTTGCCATAGCGGCTTGAATACTTGCGGAAAGTGGGCGGCGCATTAAGTTGCGAAACAGTGGCTCGTCTTTATACCTAAATAAAGCTTCTACTGTGTTATTATCACCTTGCAACAAAATCTTAATAATAATGGGACGCATATCATTCTGATAGCTGCCATCACCGAACAATAAGCTAATGGGTCCTAATCCCCATTTTTTCAGCAACATTTCACCTTCTGTGAGTGCCAACAAGTCCCAAATATGAGGATCATTCGCCAGCCACCAGAAAGCGCCGTTTTTATCGACCACACGCATTAATGCAGGCCATAATTCTTTACGAAAACGTTTATAAAAATCGTGCTCTTTATCTAAACGTTTGCGAATATATTGACCTTTTTCAATCAAAAAAGCCACAATCTCAGCCAATTCTTCATCTGAACGTTGTAAATATTTGTCGAAAACTTTTTCAAGCCAAGCATCGTATTCTTTTGCGCCCTGTGTCTGACGTGGAAAAATAAACGCTTTTTCACTGCCCAAAAGGCCACGCAGGGCAAGTTTGCACATCAAATCACGGTGTTTTTGTAGCGCTTGGTTGAGTAATTGGATCTCAGAGCGCTTGGGGGATAATATATAAAAACTGCTTAAAGCGTTATAACAAGCAGGCTTTTTCAGTATTTTAACAAGTAAAATAGGATTATTAGAAAGCGCAAGCAATCCTGCCGTTTCTGGGTGCTGGCGCAAAAATCGGTTAACGATGATAGAATGATTCAGTTGTTTCAATAAATTGATTTGGTGGATAAAATCATTCTCATGCTTTTTTTGGAGATTGGTAAACCATGTTTTATTGAGAGCGACTACGGCTTTGGCTGCATCAATGCGCCAACCCGCTTTAATGAGTTCGTTGAGTGCGTAGTCATGTGCCGAATCTATTGCTAACACCGGCAGAGAATAGCTCAAAAAGAATAAAAACAATGATACCATTCTAAGCATGCAAGGTGACCATAAAGTTGAGTTTGACATAATACGATTCCTCCTGCATACATTTAACTTCATAGTATAACGAATATTGCCACTAATCAACATTAAAAAAATATGACTTTTTCATTCCTAAAAATTTTTATTTCTTTGAAAAACGAGCATTTTTCGTGCCATGTCTTAAAAAGATGTGGCACAATACAGTAAGAAGATTTTTATTTATCAACAAGATAATAATTAAAGTTTTAATTAAAAATGATTAACCATTTGTAATATTTTGATTTTTAATGTTTTTTGTTTATATTAATTTTAAATTCGGTTAAGGAGATATTGATGATAGAAAGCTGGAAACAATATTTACAACAAATGGGTGCCCAATTTGACAATAACACCGTTATTCATTTTGGGCAGCCTCATGAGGAGCAACAACAAGCATTACAGGGCGATATTATTACTGATTTATCGTATTTTGGTTTAATTAAAATCAGTGGCAAGGAAGCTGAAAAATTTTTACAGGGGCAATTTATTAATGATGTGCGCCAAGTGACAGCCGAGCGTAGTCAATTAAGTGCATGGTGTAGTCCCAAAGGTCGTATTCTTATTAATTTTCGCCTATTTAAACGCGATGATGCTTATTATATGTTGCTGCCACAAGAAAACGTTGCAGCAACACTCAAGCGTTTAAAAATGTATGTACTACGTGCGGCTGTTAAACTTGAAGAATTTGGTGATCATTTGCCCCGCATTGGCGTTGCCAACAATACAGAAATGTTGACGGATTGTTTAGGCTTTGCGCCTCCGACTGAGGTTGATGCAAGTTTAACCAAAAATCAAATCACGGTTCTACGAATACCAGGGATTCAACCACGTTTTATTGTATTTACTGAAACGCCAGAAGATTTTTGGCAATGTAGTAGAGCGCGTCAGGTGGGAGCTGGGGTTTGGGAATTGTTAGATATATTGGCTGGTTTACCACAAATCGTGCCAGCCACTTCAGAGAAATTTGTACCACAAATGGTGAACTACCAAGCGATAGGGGGCGTGAGTTTTAAAAAGGGTTGTTACACAGGACAAGAAGTGGTTGCACGTATGCAATATCTAGGCTCATTAAAGCGCCGTATGTATCTTGCAAAAATTGACACAACTACTTTGCCCCAACCCGGTGACGCGCTGCGTGTTAGCACAAATGAGGAAAATATAGGAGTCATCGTCAATGCCCAACCCCATCCAGATGGAGGCGTTATTGTTTTAGCAGTTATTTCAATCAGCCATGTGGAATCTGGTGAGATTCATTGGGAACAAGGAGAATGCTTACACTTTATGGATTTACCTTATTCGTTAAGTACTGAATCATAAATTCGCCAAGAAAATGATATCCGTTATTAACAGATGTTACGCACCTTGATTCTGTTCAATTCCAGCACCAATCAATCCGGGAACGAACAAACATCCGTTGTACTAAGATTTTTAGGAACCTCCGTGCGTAACATCAGTTATTAAATTGGCGCGTCACCTGATTAGCCAATTTAAATCAATTTAATATACTTAGGAAAAACAATCATGTCTACTGAAATTCTTTTAGAAAGAGCGCCTCAAAGGGAA
>CAYFOB010000052.1:8181-13547 GCA_964344525.1 uncultured Thiomargarita sp. | reverse complement strand
CTGAAAAGGTAAAGAGTCTTCTCTCATTTTTTTCCAAAACAGCCTCTTAAAATTTGTGATTGATATTGATCAACAATTACCCCCTGCATTACTCTTAGATGAAACTCGACTGCGACAAGTGTTGCTTAATCTGATAGGCAATGCCCTTAAATTTACCAACACAGGATACATCAAACTCAGTGCAAAAAAAATTGATATTTTGGACAATCAAGTCAATTTAATCATTGCTGTTGCAGATAGTGGTATTGGTATTCCAGATGAACAACAAGAAATGATTTTTGAAGCGTTCCGACAACAAGATGGTCAAAGTACCCGAAAATATTAGCAAACGCTTGGTAGAAATAATGAATGGTCACATTTCGCTCCAAAGTACTATTGGACAAGGGAGTGTTTTTGAAATCACATTAGAGGAGATACCTGTACTTGCAATCGCCCCTGTGGTGGAAAATAACCATGAGGTTAAAAATTTATTTTTTGAACCTGCCCAGGTATTGGTTGTCGATGATATTAAATCCAACCGCAAATTGATCAAAGAAGGTTTATCTCAAGTGGGCTTAGAAGTCTTTGAGGCTGAAAATGGACAAAAAGCCTTACTTTTTGCGAAAAAATATCAACCAGATTTGATTTTAATGGACATTAGAATGCCCATCATGGATGGTTATGAGGCAACATCAATATTAAAAAAGAATCCAAGTACCCGAAAAATTCCAATTATTGCTTTAACTGCAACCGTTTTGCTGAAGGAACAATCACAATTCCAAAATTTGGGTTTTGAAGGTTATCTACTTAAACCCATCCAAATAGCAAGCCTTTTGAATGAATTATCACATTATTTAAAACATAAAGTGGTTGAGCCAATCACGAAAAATACCTGTTTGGAAATTGAAATTTCCCCTCATTCTAAAATCTTGCCAGAAGTGAGAGAAAAACTAGAAACCTTTTTGCCAAAATGGGAAACGCTCCAAGGCGCCTTAGACATTGATGAAATTGAAAAATTCGCGAGTAATATCAAAAAATTAGGAAAAAAATATCAAATTTCATATATCACGACTTATGGTGATAATTTGTATGAATTTACTCAAGCTTTTGAAATAGAACAGATAGAAAATACCTTAAATCAATTTCCAAAATTGGTTGATAAATTGGTTTGAATCAGTGGAATAACGGAAAGCGATTACTTTTAAAAAAGGATAAGGCAAAAGCTTTCCCATGCCTGTAATGAATCGATTTTGACTTATCCTTTTTTAAAACTAATCGCTTTCCGTTATTGTGTCAGGTTGGCGCACATAATGCTCTATAACATATTCCATCAAGAATTATCCTCGCTTTGACTATAATTCACCAAGGTGAGCACAATCCCCTGCGCCGATTGATCAGCCACAATATAGGGCGAAATTTGCAATAAATACCAATCCCCATTTTTATTGGCGACTTTGACCTTTTTTATACCATGCTTTAGCAAAACGGTTTGAACGTCTTCTAACAAATGGTCATATTTCAAATTATGTGAAATATGTTCAAATGGGCGCCCTATATCACCATCTATCATATTAAATTCTTTTGTAAATTCTGGGGTAAAGCGTTTGACGCACAAATTTTGATCTAAAAAAATTGTGCCAATATGGGTATTCCGCAATAAATTATTCACATCATCATTTAAATCTGTGAGTTCTTGGATTTTACGTTGATGTTCAACATTGACGGTGATCAATTCTTCATTCACCGCCTGAAGTTCTTCATTGGTACTTTGCAATTCTTCATTGGAGGCTAACAATTCCTCATTAGTGGCTTGCAATTCCTCATTAGACGTTTCTACCTCTTCAAGGGCGGCTTGTAAGGTTTCACGAGTATATTGTAGCTCTCGTTCTAAATCGATGATGTGTTGATTAAAATCTCCTTCTATAACAATTTGTTCCCCAGGTTCAGGATCATATAAACCCACTTCTTCAAAAGTCACCACAAACCAAGGCGAATTTTTCAGTTTGGAATGGGTTAAAGGTTTCACATGCAAATTAATCGTTTTGCCTTTTGGGATTGATGAAATTTGAATGGCATAAGTGATTTTTTTGTTTTTCTTCAGAGCATTGTGGATGGCTGTATTAAAAGGCACAGCAATATTTTTATCCAGCATTTTAGACAGGTTAACACTCATTTTGCCCTGTGGCAATTGTAGATATTCTGACAAGTCACCGTGAATATGTAACACATCGAAATTTTCATTAATAATCACACTTGGGGGAATATATTCTTCAATTAAGGCATCATAAAGTATTTCGTCAAAATTGTGCATTGGCAATGATAAACTGGGGCGCTTGATCACTTCGCTGTTTTCTACTTGAGGCACGTTGATAAGGCTTGTTTCAAAATTAATATGTTTAGCTGTGCTATTGTAGTCCGTTTTGTATTGATAAATTTTATGTTTATTATCAATTGTGCTAAATAGCGTAGTCGCATCACCTATGGTTTCACTACTGCCGATAAATAAAAAGCCATGCGGCTTAAGTGAAAAATGAAAAAAACGCAAAATCTTTTCTTGTAAAAAAGATTGGAAATAAATAAATAAATTACGACAAGACAACAAATCAATTTTATTAAACGGTGGATTTTTGATCAAATCATGGGGTGCGAAAATAACCATTTTACGAAGTCTTTGGTTGACTTCATATTTATTTTCCTCCTTTTTAATAAAAAAACGTTTAAGGCGTTCAACAGAGACATCAGCCACAATGCTATCTGGATAAACGCCTGCGCTGGCAAAATCAATCGCTGTGCTGTCAATATCAGTTGCAAAAATCTTAACTTCTTGTGTGCTAGATGTTTTATCAAGATATTCTGCAAACAAAATGCCAAGAGAATAAGCCTCTTCACCGGTTGAGCATCCTGCTACCCAAACTCTCACCGTGTGTTGAGGCAATTTGTGTTCAAAAATTTTGGGCAAAACCATGGCAGAAATTGTTTCAAACGCTTCATGATCACGAAAAAATTTGGTAACACCAATCAATAATTCTTTATATAAAACCTTCACTTCTGTTGGGTTTTGATATAAATAGCGCAGATAATCAATTAATTTATCAAGTTGATTAATGCTCATCCGTCGCTCAATGCGCCGCAATACGGTGTTCATTTTATAATGTGAAAAATCCACATTAAGGTATTCTTTGATGGTGCCCAAAATTTGGGCCACGATTTTGTCATCTGTGTCTAACAATTTCTGCTTTGGGCTTTTATTCGCAATATGGGGATGTTGAATGTAGTTAAGTAAAGCCCCTGGCATTTCTTCGGTGGATAATATATAATCCGCTAATCCTGTTGCAATGGCATTTCTGGGCATACCATCAAATCTGGCAGAATCTTCCCTTTGTACCATAACCATGCCATCAGCCTCCTTCACGGTGCGTATCCCACGTGTACCATCGCTACCTGTACCTGATAAAACAATAGCAATCGCATGTTGACCTTGATCTTGGGCTAATGAATGAAAAAAAATGTCTATTGGTAAGGTTAAATAATCATGGGTCTCTTTTTCTACCAGATATAAACGACCCTTAAAAAGGGTTAAGATTTTCTTTCTTGGAATCAAATAGATATGATTAGGCTGCACAAGCATCTCATTAGTGGTTTCAATAACGGGCATGTCTGTCCGTTTTGACAAAATCTCCACCATCATACTTTTATAATCAGGCGATAAATGTTGCACCACAACAAACGCCAAATTACTATCAGGAGGCATATTATCAAAAAAACTTTCAAGCGCCTCCAAACCACCAGCCGATGCGCCAATACCTACAATGTAAAAGTTTTTTAGTTGTTTTTGATCCATAAATTTGCTGTATTTAAAAACTTGAAAATGCGTGATAACAAAAATGCGTAACCTTAATGAATAATAGCATCTTTTCAGCGCAATAGAAACCACACAACGTACACTATTAAAAATATGTGACCTTCCTATCATTTAGTTTGGCACGCCGAAGAAAATCTTGGAGTCCTACCTATCAACGAGAATGAAAAAAAATGAAAAAATTTAACACAGCTGGACCTTGTATCCCTGCCGATCATTACATGGTGCCAACAGCGCCCCATTTTGAAAGCCTCAAAAAATTGATCGATGACAAACGTTATTTTATTTTACACGCCCCCCGTCAAACAGGAAAAACCACCTTGATGTTGCAATTGATGGAGCATTTGAATCAGGAGGGAAAATATATTGCCTTATATGTCAATGTGGAAGTGGGGCAAGCTTGGCGTAATCAGATTGCCCAGATAGATAAAATTATTGTCAATGAATTCAAAATGAACGCCAAGATTTATTTGCCTTCTGAATATCAACCCTCCCCCCAATGTTTTGAAGAAAGTGCCAATGGACTTTCTAATTTTTTAATGAACTGGTGTTTGGAATTACCAAAGCCCTTAGTGGTGTTGATGGATGAAGTGGATAGTTTGATTGGAGATGGGCTGATTTCTGTCTTGCGTCAATTACGGGCTGGTTATACCAAACGCCCCAGCGCCTTTCCTCATGCCTTATGTTTGATCGGTTTACGTGACATTCGTGATTATCGAATTTATTCAGATAGTAATCAACGTTATGTCATAGGCGGTTCGGCTTTTAATATTAAGGAAAAATCAATTCGTCTCAGGGATTTTACCTTGGCTCAAATTATTCATTTATATGCACAACATACCCAAGCGACGGGACAGGCATTTACGGATTCAACCCTACAACAAATTTATGAACTGACTCAAGGACAGCCTTGGTTGGTGAATGCATTGGGACGGGAATTGTGTTTTGAGGAGCAAGCCGTTGCACCTTCGCAAAAGGTGACAAAGGCTGATGTAGATAAGGCTGCTGAAATTTTAATTCAAAGACGGGATGTGCATTTGGATCAATTGTCGGACAAACTGACAGAACCAAGGGTGGCTAGGATTATTGAATCCATTTTGATTGGTGAAGACGAGTCTCGCAACAATTTAAATGAGGATAGGCAATACTTAATTGATTTGGGCTTAGTTCGCGTTGGAACCTATGGGTTAGAAATTGCTAATCCGATTTATCGTGAAATTATTCCTCGGGAATTAACCGCTTATCGTCAAGACATGCTGGGGATCAATCCGCAATGGTATGTCAAAGCATCTGGACAACTGGATATTGAAAAGGTTTTAAATGCCTACATTGAGTTTTATAAAAATCACAGCGAATTAGTTACCAAACGTCGAACTTACACAGAAGCTGCTCATCACTTATTGTTTATGGCTTGGCTACAAAGGATATGCAATAGTGGTGGACGCATTAGTCGAGAATACGCGGCTGGTTTGAAACGCTTGGATTTATGTATTGAATTTGCTGGAGAACGCTTTGCCTTTGAATTAAA
>CAYFOB010000052.1:0-8171 GCA_964344525.1 uncultured Thiomargarita sp. | reverse complement strand
GAGGGTAAACAACAATTAGTCGATTATTTACACAGGCTTAGTCTGTCTAAGGGTTGGTTAATGATTTTCAGTCGGAAAGAGATTAAGGACTGGGACAAGGTTGGTAAACGAGAATTGTTGGAAGAGGCGGGAAAACAGATTGAAGTTATTTGGTTGTAGATGAAACTTATAGTTTAACACAGGAAATATGCGCTATTTTAACACTTTTGGTCCAGTCAACGAAAAAAAACATTATGTCGTTTATCGTCGCTCTCTGATTGCTGATTTGGTGGCGCAGATTGAGCGAGGGACTTATTTTACAATTTATGCCCCCCGACAAATGGGAAAAACAACCTTAGTGCGACAATTCGCGCAAAAGTTGCATGATAAACCAGATTATTTGCCCATCATGTTGAGTTTTGAAGATTTTGAAAGTTTGCCTGTCACCGAGTTCATCCATTCTTTTTGGAGTGAACTTAGCTTGGCTATTCTTGATGCACTACAAACTCGTTCTTTGCTAAATGGCTCAATTCAAAAATTGTTGACAGAAAGTTCTCCCACTCATTTTGTGGATTTAAGAAAATTATTAGAAACTTTACACCATACGCTAGGAAATATTAAAATTATCCTCATCATTGACGAATTTGATGCCATTCCTCAACAAGCTATTTCACCTTTGCTCCAAACATGGCGCAAAATTTACTTAAGCAGTGAACCACCACGTCCTCTCCATAGCGTTATTTTGATTGGGCTTCAAAACATTGCTACCCTCAACTTAGGGCGCAGTTCTCCATTTAATATTGCGCGTCAAATTGAGCTGCCTCCTTTCACATTGACACAGGTACAAGCACTTTTCAAACAATACACCAATGAAACAGGACAATCCTTTGCCCAAGGTGTCATAGAAGAAATTCACGCACAAACCGGTGGGCAACCTTTTTTGGTTAATCAACTTGCAACTATTCTCACGAAAGAAATTACCACAAAACGCCCCATTGATCATACCAATTTACTCACAGCACTTTCTACATTGGTACGAGAACGCAATTATAATTATGAAACCTTGGTACGCCATGCAAAATCCTATCAAAAATCGGTGCTACGCATCCTTTTTGGCGCACATTTCAAATTTACGCTCAATACGCCTTGGGTTCATGCACTCAACATGTACGGCATAGTCAAAGAGAACGCGCAAGGATTTTGTGAAATTGCTAACCCCATTTATAAACGGATTTTAAGTGATTACTTTCAGCCACTTGAATCCGATTTGCAAGCCGCGATTTTGGTTAACAGTTATGACTTGCGCCATCACGTTGTTGGAGATGAACTACAAATGGATCAATTGTTATCCTGTTTCCGTCAATTTGTGGAGCGGCGGGGGCGTGAGGCATTTAAAGTGACACCAATGCCTCAAGAAGCAACAGGACAATATTTGCTGATGGCTTACCTTGATTTACTCGTGCGGCAAGTGGGTGGCGACTTGTTTACTGAAGTCGATTCAGGCACAGGGCGACTTGATTTAATTGTTGTTTATCGTGGACACCGCTATGTCATTGAAACTAAAATTTGGTATGGGGCTGCCGAGTTTGATAAAGGCTTAGAGCAACTTGAAGGCTATTTAGAAACTGAAGGGCAAAGTGTCGGCTACTATGTTGTATTTCATGCTCGCCCCAATGTTTATGGAAAATTGACACATGAAGAATTAGAGCGGGTAGAACAAAGGGAAAGGGTAAAAATTTATGCTTATTTAGTCCGTTTGGGGCATATATTTGATGAGACAGCATAGGCAAAGTTTTTTTTTCGTTCCAAGCAGCGCTTTGCCTGAGAAGTTAAGTGGCATGGTACCAAAATGAATCTGTCAATCCGTAAACGTTTATTATTTTTATTGTTAATTGTGATTTGTGTTGTGTGGGGTCTAGTGACTTGGCTAATTTATGTCGATACCCAACATGAAATTGAAGAATTATTTGATGCCAATTTAGCAGAAAGCGCACAAGTATTGTTTGGGCTTATCAAACATGAAATGGAAGAGGAAATGAATGATGATGAGGATGAAATAATAGAGATTGAAGAACATTTACATCAGTATGAACAAAAATTGGCATTTTTAATACGCAACGATAATGGACAAATCTTGATTCGGGCTAAAAGCGCACCGAAGTTTCCTAAGCCTAGTCGAACAGGCTATAGCAATTACCAAATAAATGGCTATTTATGGCGAATATTTACCCTAAAATCGGGTGCATTTGTCGTGCAAACAGCCGAGCGTTATGACAAGCGTGATGAATTGATTAGGGAAATTATATTTAGCACTCTCAGTGTATTACTCATGGCTTTACCCTTATTAGCGTTTTTAATTTGGATTAGCGTTGGACGCAGTTTCAAACCTTTACAACAAGTCGCAGCTGAAATTGGTGCGCGAACTTCTGATCAATTGCAACCGTTGGATAGCCAAAAAATCCCTTTAGAAATTACAGTTTTAGTTGATGCGCTCAATAATCTTTTTATTCGATTGGAACGGGCGTTTGAAAATGAACGACGTTTTACCGCCGATGCCGCTCATGAATTACGCACGCCCTTAGCTGGATTAAAAACCCAAGCCCAAGTCGCACAACGTGCGATCAATCCCCAACCCGCCTTGCAACAAATACTCATTGGCGTTGATCGTGCGACACATTTAGTCACCCAATTATTAACGCTGGCTCGCGTGGATGCTGCTCAAACCTTGCCCATTTCCTCTGTTGACTTGTATCAATTGGTTAGAGAAGTCATTATTGATTTAACACCACAAGCCTTAGATAAAACGATAGATTTAGGCTTAGAAAAAACGGCAACAAACTGCATCACACAAGGCAATCAAGATGCGCTATATTTAATGCTCCGCAATTTAGTCGATAATGCGATTCGTTACACCCCAGCAGGCGGGCAAGTGACAGTATTTTTAGACAATCCTCACTCATCACAATTAGCCCTGATTATTAACGACAATGGTACTGGCATTCCGCCATCACAGCGAGCGCAAATTTTTAAACGTTTTTATCGGGGCGAAAATCAGAATATTCAGGGCAGTGGCTTAGGATTATCGATTGCACAAAAGGTAGCCCAATTGCACACTGTAGAAATTCAATTGGATGATGTGCCGAATGGGAATGGCTTGTCTGTGCGGATAGAGTTTCCTGTCGTTAAGATTCCCTTAAGATTCAAGAGTTACGATCCATCTCGAACTATAACCTAATGATGTTAAGCACAGAAATGCGTCACATTGATTCAAATTCTTATGAAAAATTCATTATTCTTAAAAGAAGTCGTTCCATTTTTCCTGATGTTTGCCTTGTTGATTGTTATTACTATCATACTGGATTTCGTCCTACACCAATTTCAATTAGTTTGGATTGGACGTTATTTGGGAATTCCTGGCACTATTTTTATTTTCCTGTCATTTTTCTATTCCCTAAGAAAGCGCAAGGTTATTCACAGTGGAAAGCCAAAATTGTTGCTCAATTTGCATATCGTTTTTACATGGCTTGGCTCATTAATGATTTTAGTCCATGCGGGTATCCATTTTAATGCAATTTTGCCTTGGTTGGCGCTTATTGCCCTGCTTGTCAATGTGATAAGCGGATTAACCGGAAAATTTTTATTGAATCGCTCGCAACAATTTGTCTCATCCAAAAAAGCGAATTTGCAGCAGCAAGGAATGTGTGTCGAAAAAGAGATATTCTGGGATGCGGTGACATTAGATTTAATGAAAAAATGGAGAGCTGTGCATTTTCCAATTACTTTCGTTTTTAGTGTCTTATCCCTTATTCACATCATCAGCATTTTTCTCTTTTGGGAGTGGAAATGAACACAGCTAAATTTTTTCTCACAATCAGTTTGTTAGTTTGCTTATGCCTGGTTTTTTGGTATCCCCATTTGATGATTAGCCCAGGAAAACTCATAGAAGGGCACCGGGACTTAACGACAGATTGTTTCTCATGTCACACCCTGTTCAGAGGAAATTCCTCTGAAAAATGTATTTCCTGCCATGCTGTTGCTGAAATGGTTTCCTTTCACCAAAATTTGATTGAGCAGAATTGTATTGCCTGCCATAATGATCATCAAGGCACCCAACGCTTTTCTCACGAGTTATTATTGCGTTCATCTGAATGCGACACTTGCCATCAAAAGCCCAAAGATGCTTTGCATCAGGAAATGGCAGAAAACTGTGCACAATGTCATAGTCAAACAAAATGGCAACCCGCAACCTTTGAGCACACAAAATATTTTCGATTTGACTCACACCACAAGAGTCAGTGTGTGACATGCCATGTCAACAATAACTATCGCCAATATTCGTGCTATGAATGTCATGAGCATAGTCGATCAAACATAAGAGGAGAACACCTTGAGGAGGGTATCTCTGATTATGAAAATTGCACAGAATGTCATCGTAGCGGTGATGAAGACGAGGCAGAACGTCTTTGGCGATCAAAATATGGACGATATGATGATGATTAGTTTATGCTTGTGAATATCGCCTGGGGATAAATCCCCAGGCTAAAAGTTCAAGTTTGCTAAAGTAGATTAATTTGAATCTCACATTAACTTGATATGAGAAAACATAGATGAAAAAACTGACATACTCGAAATTTGGGTTAGCAATTTTATTATTTGCGCCACTCAGCCTGCTTAATCCAGCCTATGCGACTCCCGCATTTGCGCGACAACACGGCGTGGGTTGTTCAAATTGCCATACCGCGTGGCCCCAATTGAATGAAACTGGTAGGAAATTCAAAGAGCTGGGTTATAGATATCCAGAGGAACTTGAGGAAAAGAAAAGTCTCTCCGAATTATTCGAGGAAGGTTTTCCGTTAGGTGGACTTATTGTTGCCCGCCCTTATGACGAAACAGATTCAGGGAAACGGAAAAATCGTGCCATCCACGAAGTGGAACTCTTTGCAGGCGGTTATCTTGGCGAAAATTGGTCGGGTTTCATGGAAATCGAAGCGGAAGATGAGACCAATTTTAAACCGGAAATTGGTTCCGCAGCTCTCACCTACAGCTACCATCCTGCGCTTAATGTCCAATTTTCTTGGGGCTCCTATTTTTGGAGCGATGGCTATGGTTTTCTGGGTGATCATTACCGTTTGACTCGTGGACATGTGAAGGTAATCGACGAAGGCTTTGGCGGAACAGACGGGCAATTACGTGCCACACGACAAACTGTGGGCTTATATGGTAGACCACTTCCAAATTTGTTTTATAATATCGGTTACAGTGGGATAGCTGGTGACGCGGAAGGCGAAGAAGCAAGTAATTTACACGCTCGTCTTGCTTTTGATGTCACTAAAGGGATTATGGTAGGCACATTTTCTGTGATAGGTGAAAATGCGACTACAAAACAAGATATTACGCGCCATGGCATTGATTTTCAAGCTGATATCGCTGATGGCCGTCTCCAAGGTGCTTATGTCAAAGCAAAAGATGATGTTCTTGCACCGGCAAGTGGCAATGAAAAGAACAATGTTTGGTCGCTGCAAGGTATGCATGTATTTAAACAGGGCAAACAACCAACTTTTGTGCCCTTAATACGTTATGATGGCTATGAACAGAATGATGGTAAGGATAAATACAGTGAGTTGACCTTTAACCTGACATATTACTTCGCGCAAAACACCAAAGGGTACATCGAATATTGGAAGCAACTTGACGTGCCAGATAAGAAAAAGGAAGATAGCCGCATAACGCTTCAACTGAGCATAGGTTTCTGATTTGTCTGAATCAGAATTTTAGAATTGACAAAATATGAAAATTCTGATTCAGACCATTTTATTTTTGTTGAAAGGAGATCATCTTGATGATTAGAAAGACAAGTTTGACATTGATAGTGGGGGCTTCTCTCCTCCTGGGGGGAACGACAATTGTCCTCGCGGAGACAAATGGGGCAACCTTGGCTCAAAAGTGCGAACGTTGTCATGGCAAGAATGGCAATAGTGATGATAGGCGGGTGCCCAGCATTGCTGGATTCTCCACTATTTATTTTGTGGATACCATGATGGATTTTAAACGTGGCAAGCGGCAAGGCAAACAATTTAAAACCAAGGGCTACAAAAAGACGGATATGAATGCCATTGCCAAGCGTTTCAACAAAACAGAGTTAAACGCCTTAGGTGAGTATTTTGCCGCCCAAACTTTTATACCCCGCAAGCAAAACTTTGATCCTGCCCTGGCTCGTCAAGGCGAAAAGCTTTACAAAAAGCGGTGTAGCAAATGTCATGAGGATAATGGCAGTAATCCAGACGACGATGCGGGTTTGTTAGCAGGACAGTGGACGTACTATCTGAAATCCCAGCTTCTTCAATTTTACCGCTGCAAAAAGCGAAGCTGCAAACGAAAAGCGCCAAGGAAGATGATGAAACAGCTTAGAAAACTGAAAAAGGGAGAACCTTCTGCCCTCCTTCATTTTTTCGCTAGCCAACAATAAGTACTGAACCATAAATTTTCAGGTATTTTGGAGTCCAAAGCAGCGCTTTGGAGACCCATGCCCTTCGCTAAGCTTTGGACTCCAAAATGTGCTAAAACTTGTGAACGGGCACTTAAGCCCTCCTTTCACGCCACCCAAGAGGGGCGCGACAAATTTTTATTCCCTCCTGAGAAGGTTAACAAATGAACCAGAAAAAAACACCTCTCCCACGTAAAAAATTATTAACCTTTGGCATACTGATGTTTATTGGCGGCATTTTGTTTGTTGGCGCCTTTAATGTCGCCTTGGAAGCCACCAATACCACTGAGTTTTGTACCTCTTGTCACACAATGCGCAATAATTTCAAAGAATTAAAAGAAACGGCTCACTATAATAACGCCTCTGGCGTCACAGTCGGTTGTCCTGATTGCCATGTGCCACGAGACTTTGGACCTAAACTTTGGTCTAAACTGATAGCTGCCAAAGACATCTACTTTGAAATCATAGGGACAATTGATACACAAGAAAAATTTGAAGCCAATCGTTGGCGTATGGCGAGCCATGTGTGGGAAAAAATGAAAGCGACAGATTCACGCGAATGTCGTGAATGTCATTCTTTTGAACACATGGCATTAAATGAACAAGATCGCTCTGCACGCAAAAAGCATCAACAAGCCGTTGAAAAGGGACAAACTTGTATTGATTGCCACAAAGGTATTGCTCATGAAGAGCCTGATGAACCTGATGATGAGGAACAATAGACGCTTATCCAAGAGACTAATTCGCCAGAATAGGCACTGTCGGCCCAAATTAATGTCAATCTAGGAAAGTACGAGGAGGCCAAACGGTCCCTGAGCAATCGGGCACCGTCACGGTCTTGCCTTCTGTCCCATGAGAACCAAAATTAAACCAAGCGTATCAACAATAAGGTGTCGTTTTCGGCCCAAAACGTTTTTAGCCGCATCAAAACCACGTTCTCCTTACGAGAAGGTGGTTTTATAACGAAGGCCATCAATAATGCCAGCACTTGGACTGGCGTAATAAACTTCTTTTTTTCTGACTTTGGTACGCAATTCCTCATGGATTCTTTGCCTGCCTTCCATCAAGTCTCCATTGTCGATAAGAGTAATGGACTGTACCCTTATTGCTGGATTGAATGTTGCAACTGGCTTCGTTATTGGAGAAGTGGGTGACACACGCACTGAAACGGATTTTGCACGTTTTATCAGCCATCTTCTGATCAATGAACCAAAAGACACCAATTGGCATATTATTATGGATAATCTTAATACTCATGTATCAGAATCGCTTGTGCATTTGATTGCAAAAGAATGCAATATTACAGACGATTTGGGTCTCAAGGGTAAAAAAGGTATTCTAAAGTCCATGGATACTCGTGAAGCTTTTTTACGCAATCCAGAACCTCGTATTGTCTGTAATGGTACACCTAAACATTCGTCATGGCTTAACCAAATTGAAATTTGGTTTTCTATTTTAGTACGTCAGCTCATAAAGCGTGGTAATTTTTTATCTCAAATAGATTTGAAAACTAAAATTAACAATTTTATTGAGTACTTTAACAAAACTATGGCTAAACCGTTTCGTTGGACGTTCCAAGGCAAACCTTTGACCGCGTCAAAGTGGCCTTCCAATTTCCGCCCTCCTGTACTAGTGCAGGATGGCGGAAATTGGAAGGCCACCTACACTCGAAGCAGAGCTTCGATGAATGCATTCCCAAGCAGGAGCT
>CAYFOB010000051.1:6931-13572 GCA_964344525.1 uncultured Thiomargarita sp. | reverse complement strand
GATATTATTCAATGTGTTAAAGTTAAAATACATTTTTTAATTGCCATTTTTATGTGGTATTTGTAATTTGCTTTCATTTTTTATGAGTTCATCAAAATATGATAAGGACTCCTTTATCTCACTCAAAGACATATCTGATTTATTAAGCACGCTTGTCACCTCATAATAAATCAGCTCAGGAGCCAAAAGAACAATTTTATTGCGACTAGCTTGTTGATACATTTTTTCCGCTTTTGCACTTAGCTCTTCATTAGTCAAAAAAAGCTTAGCAGTCACAGAAGTATCAACCACAAATGCTTGATAATTTTGGTAATCCATAAAATTTTTTATAATTCTTTAAAATCATTATCACGCATTTCACGCAATAGTTGAGTTGAAGTCATATTTCCCTTAAGTTTACAAGACTTACGTTTTTTTAAAAAATCAATAAAACATTGTTCTTTATAAGTTTTTGCTGACAATGTCCTCGTTTCTTTATTTTCTAAAGATTCAAAAACTTGCCCCACAATCTGCGGATGCTTTTCAAAAAAATCTATAAAAGCACCTTGCACCTCAGTAGCAGAAAAATGAGAAATATTGATATTTTGAGGTGTAGGAATTTTTACTTGCACATAATTTTTAGTAATTTCCATAATAAAATTTAATAACTTGTAATGTCATTTGTAAGCGCTCACTGCGTGTTTTTTAAGAAACCAAGTTTCTACCAAAAAAACTTGGTTTCATAAGCTTAAGCTGTAACCATACTTTTTTTATGGTCAATATAATACTGAAATTCTTCGCGGAAATTTTTCACAAAACTCGTCACCGGCATCGCGGCTGCATCTCCCAATGCACAAATTGTTCGCCCGCCAATTTTATCAGCCACATCGGTCAACAAATCTAAATCTTCTTGTCGCCCTTCGCCATGATAAATGCGGTGTACCACACGCGCAAGCCAACCTGTGCCTTCTCGACACGGTGTACATTGTCCACAGGATTCCTCATAATAAAAATGAGAAATACGGGCTAAAACCTTGACCATATCGGTGGTTTCATCCATAACAATTACCGCGCCTGAGCCGAGCATGGAGCCCGCTTTAGAAATTGAGTCGTAGTCCATTGTCAACTCCATCATTGTGTCGGCTTTAAGTACGGGGGTAGAAGAACCGCCTGGGATCACCGCTTTAAGTTTGCGCCCATTTAAGACGCCACCAGCCATCTCTAATAAATCTTTAAAGGGCGTGCCCATCGGGATTTCATAATTGCCCGGCTTATTGACATGCCCAGAGACGGCAAACAATTTTGGTCCCCCATTATTAGGTTTACCAATATTTAAAAACCATTCTGCTCCATTGTTGAGAATTTCTGGCACTGAGGCGAGCGTTTCGGCATTGTTAATGGTGGTTGGTTTGCCATATAAGCCGTAGGCGGCTGGAAAGGGGGGTTTATAACGGGGTTGCCCTTTCTTGCCCTCAATGGATTCTAACAAAGCCGTTTCTTCACCACAAATATAAGCGCCTGCACCAAGATGGGTATAAAGGTCAATATCGACCCCAGAATCTAAAACGTTTTTGCCCAGTAAACCCGCATCATAAGCCTCTTTGAGTGCGGCTTCAAAACGCTCTATGGGCTCACAAAATTCGCCACGAATGTAATTGTAACCGACAGTGGCCCCAATCGTGTAACAGGCGATCGCCATGCCTTCAATAATGGCATGGGGATTATAACGCAAAATATCACGATCTTTAAAAGTGCCAGGTTCTCCTTCGTCTGAGTTGCACGCCAAGTATTTTTGCCCCGGTTTATCGCGTACAGACAACATAAAGCTCCATTTCAAGCCCGCCGAAAATCCCGCACCACCACGTCCACGTAAGCCCGATGCTTTGAGTTGATCAATAATTTCCTTAGGCGGCGTTTTTTCTGCTAAAATTTTACGCAGTGCCTTGTAACCACCGGTGCTTTCATAGACTGGGAGTGTCCATGAGTTTTCTAAATGTATGTTTTTAAAACAAAGTTCATTGGCCATTTATGTCCCCAATAAAAATTTATATTGCAAAAATAATAGTTCGAATAATAATGCGGCTATTTCTTCTTCCTCATTATAAACAGTCATTATCAATGTCTGCATTTGTACAGATATTTGTGCGAGGCAAATCACCCTTTCGGTCAAAGCTTGGCTGTGTGCTTTACACCATAACATATCGCGTTCGTCATCCCATTGAATATGATGAATAGCCTGTGTGTTTTCCAACCAAGCTTGAATTGGTTCACTATCTAAATCAACACCTTCAAAAATTAAACGTGTTGCAGCATCACCATTATCATCAATGATAAAGACATCATTTTGTTGTGGCGTAATAAAGACAACAACATGATCACCATCGTCATAACGTAAAGGCGTTTTGACGATAATCATTTCCTCTCCTTGATCAATTTCATAGCCTTTGGACAAATCAGAGAGGAGCATTGTTTTTAGATCATTTAGCATGATAAAATTTTTTATTTTAATCCCAAGTTTTTTTGAAGCAGTTGAGGAACAGAAGTTATAAATTCAGTTTGAACATTGTTTTTCAATAAACTCAATAACTTCAACGCTTTTATCGAGATACTCTTTTACTCTCGCTACAGAAATAGCACTATGCTTTCCATGCGCAATGAGATTCCTGTTATTGATAATGGAGTCAATAGCATCTTTCCTACTTTCATTTTGATTAAAAAATTTTTCTAATTCATCTCCCCATTTTGGGCTAAAAGCACGGGCTGTTTCAATAAATTTATAAGACTTTGGATTTTGAATATTTTCCAAAGTACGCCTTGCAAAATTAGATACTTGCGGACTTGAAGCTTTTTTGACAAATTCAATGTAAACTTCACTAATCGCATTCTCCAAAAATCCTGCGGCAAGAACACACAAATATCTACCCCAATGTTTTTGTAATTCAATATTATTTCCTGTTACAACATTCGTTTTAGCAATCAGGGAACGAATAGATTGCAATTGGCGTAAAAGTTCTTGGTTTTGCATTTAAATTTTCGCAAATCCGTCTTTTGCTTTTGTTAATCTTAAAGCGACATTGGCAGTCAATTGCATGGTAGCTTTAATATAATCTGAATTTGCTAATAAGCTATTATGTACCTTTGCTATTTGTTCACTTTTTGGTACATTGCCCATCTTTATTCTGTGAGCGAGTCCATACATCATAGAATCAAAAGTGGCTGCATTGAGAGCAGAAGCCGTGCCACGAAATGCTTTTTTACCTAGCGCTTCCCAAAAAGCATCAATGACCTTTATAAAAGTTTTTTTTGCTTCATTAATAAATTGGCTACTTGGATTTTGATGTAACTTTGTAAAAACATTAATAAAGTGCAACATTGGAGGACTATATTCTTGGCTAGAAAAGTACATGGCTAAAAATCGCATGATAAGTTCTTGATCTTTTAATTTTGGACTTTTTTCGCCAACAATTAAACGCCAATTTGGATATTCATTTAATGAATTAACCAATTCAACGAGCTTACCATGATACACCACACAACGTATCTCTTGCGGACTTAAACATTGTCCATTAAGTCGCTCATAAACATAATAAATACTTGTATCATTTTTTTTATGATTTTCTTGTGTGACAATAGTTGCATGCATCACTGCATTATCTAAATTTCGTTTGTCACTTTCTAATAAATCTTCATAAGTGAGTCCAACATATTCTTTAACAACATCTTTCAGTTGAAAAACTTGTTGTTTGTTGAATAAACCTTCATAGAAGAAAAATAAGCTTTTTAATCGTTGTTGTCCATCAATAACGAAATATTTGTCTTTTTCTTGTGCTAAAAAAATGCCTGGTATAGGAAATCCTAAAAGGATAGATTCAATAAAACGAGAAGAATTCGATATTTTCCAAACAAACTTTCTTTGAAAGTCATGAATAATAATTTTTTCTTGGCGAATACGTTGAACAAGGCTTTTTATGTCTAAGTCAGCACCGTAATAAGCAATGTCATATTTAAATGGTACTGAGGGATTGTCAGTGTCATCAATAATTTGTTCTTTGTGTGTCATAGCAGTACAGTAGATTGGTTAAGGCGCAATTATTGCGCCATAACAAATATTAATCCAATTTCGCCAAAATCTCATCAACATTTTCAGCGGTCAGATTTTCGTGATAATCCCGTCCAATTTGCATCATCGGTGCGCCCCCACATGCGCCTAAACATTCCACCTCTTTAAGCGTGAATTTTTTATCAGAGGTTGTTTCCCCAAAGCCAATGCCCAATTTATTTTTTAAGTGGGCAACAATGTCGTCAGAGCCACGTAACATACAAGAGACATTGGTACACACACACAATTTATGCTGTCCCACCGGCTTGAGTTCGTACATGGAATAAAAAGTGGCGACTTCATAGACGGCAATGGGTGCCATTTCCAAATAATCGGCGACTGCATCCATCAATTCAGTCGTTAACCAACCCCCATTGGCTTCTTGGACAACGCTTAATGCGCCCATCACTGCTGATTGTTTTTGATCAGGTGGATATTTAGCAATCCAATGATCAATTGCTGCGCGGGATTCTTCTGAAAGTAAAGTTGAGGTATTTGACATTATAAAATTTCCTAATTAATCAGTTATTGCTTTTTTTTCAATGACAGAAGATAAAAATTCAACTAATTCAATGATAAATGGGTGTTTTTGCCAAGCTGCAATCGCTTTATCAGTCAATTTGTTAAGCATAGCCGATAATGGATTTTCGCCTAAAAAATAAGTCAATGATTTTTTAGGATGGTATTTTGCCAGTTCCCATTCTATTTCTGTGAATTTATGATTAATCAATTGCTCAAGTAAGGATTGATCTTGAAAAAAGATTGTTTCTATGGCAGGAACGGCAAATAACACTTTAAATGGAATATGCCCTGCGACTTGGTTTAATGAATATTGTAAAAAATCTTGATGTTCATAAATGATTGATTCATCATCTGTGTTGGCATCAACGACGACGGCTACTGGGGTTCGCTTATCCACAATAATTGTGCTAGACACAGAATCTAAGGAATAACGAGGGCGCACTACAAACTCAATTTCTTTTTTCATTGATGAAGGTAATAATTTTTTGAGTATTTCTACCTCATTTTTGTCTTCTGTGACGACATAAGCATGTTTCATAGCGACTCCTTGATAATATCGTAAGAAGGGATACTTTGTTCTATGCAATGACGATATTTTGCTATAAGTCCCTGACACATGTGGTGCTGGTGAAGTGCATATTCAATTTCATCACCTTTCCATAGCAATATCGTTTGTGGAGCAATAAACCGTGCTAGAGTTTTAGCTGGCTCAGTAAAACCACTCCGACTAAATTTTTTTTTATCTAAACATAAATTTATTGAATCCACCCACGCCACCGATAGACAGTTATACCCATATATTCTTTAATGACACGAGTTGTCCGTTCAAGCGCCTCCACTTTTGGCAACCAGTCCAATATTGTTCTTTGTTGTTTATCTATTGCTTCAAAATCGCAGGGTGAAGGGATGACATCAACACCAGCGCTCTGGAAAGTCGCTAAAGCACGGGGCATGTGTAAAGCAGAAGTGACAAGCAGTACGTTATTTAAGCCATTTTTTATTAAAATTTGCTTTGTCTCTAATGCATTTTGATAGGTATTCAAGCTGTTGGGTTCCATGATGATGGTGGCGTCTGGTACGCCCCATTCTTGCAAAAGGGTTTTCATTGCAATGGATTCTGGCATGGTCATACCCATCCAAGGAATACTACCCCCTGAGGTTATAACCACTGGTGCTTTTCCAGCTTTGTATAAGCGAGCCGCGTGAAGTACTCGGTCAGCTCCTCTATTAAGATCAGGTGATAACCGAGGGGATTCTGCGGTTTCAATCCCCCCGCCCAAAAGGACAATCGCATCTGCAACAGGAGAATTTTCAATGGGCACAGGGAGATATGTCCGTTCCAGAGAAATAGACAGATAATCCGCCACCCCCTCCATGGAACAAACCCAAAGGACTGCAACAGACAAAGAAAGTGCAATGCCTGCAAGCCGCTTACGCCCTCGCCAAGCGAATAGCCCTGCCAAAATGGTCAACCAGATTGTCAAACTGACTGGGTATATTAGCTGGGGTAAAAGTTTGGATAGAAAAAAACTCATTTAATATTTCTTTGCCAATTTATGGATTAATTTTCATCACCCTTTTTAAGCCAGGGTTTATCCATTTTTAAATATAATCCTTGTAGTTATTATGGATGTTTGGAAACAATAAAGCGTAACACCAGTTACGATATTTTATGAAATATCCAATTTATTGTGTTAAAAACCCGTTGTAACTCAGTGGTAGCGGATAAATATCTGCTATCTATGACAAAAACGCTTTTTTCTAGTTTACCAAATTGCCAGATAGCCCCAGTAGTAACGATGCCATAACAGATATGTGCACCTAGCAGAGAGGAGGCCACCATTTCGGATAAAGCTTGCGCCCACCCACCATCAAAGTCATCTTTTTTAGCTTCTATGATACAAAGCGAAGGTCTTGCCATTGCGCCATATTTTGTTTTAGGTGCAATTAAATAGTCAGGTTCTCCAACAAGTCCTTTTTCTTCATCTACATTGTAAGGTACATGTGACCATATTTTTAAGTTATAATTTTCTGCCACTAT
>CAYFOB010000051.1:0-6921 GCA_964344525.1 uncultured Thiomargarita sp. | reverse complement strand
CGCATATTCGGTGACATAGTTTGTGTCGTCCTTTAGGTTTTTTGCCACCATGAAAAGGAAGGCCTCTAAAATTTCAAGTTTTCTTTCTTTTAAAAACGCGGTTCTATCCGCAATTTGAATATCAAATTTTGTGGCTACCTCTTCGATTGATTTAAATTGACCATAAGGCATAGCTATTTCCTGATAGGTTGGGTTAGCAACCGCATAACCCAACAATTCAATAATTTACCGATCAATCTCCCCAAAAACAATATCTTGCGTGCCAATAATAGCAACAACATCAGCCAACATGTGTCCTTTTGCCATTTCATCCATTGAAGCTAAGTGGGCAAAGCCAGGGGCACGAATTTTAAGACGATAGGGTTTATTAGCGCCATCTGATACTAAATAAATACCAAATTCTCCTTTAGGATGTTCAACCGCTTGGTAAACTTCCCCTTCTGGTACACAGTACCCTTCCGTAAACAGTTTAAAGTGGTGAATTAGGGATTCCATATCACCTTTCATGGTTTCACGTGGGGGGGGCGTAATTTTATGGTCATCTAACATCACTGGCCCAGGGTTTGCGCGAAGCCAGTCAACGCATTGTTTGATAATGCGATTGGATTGGCGCATCTCTTCCATGCGGACCAAGTAACGATCATAGCAGTCGCCATTGACGCCCACTGGAATATCAAAATCCATTTTGTTATAGACTTCGTAGGGTTGTTTTTTGCGTAAATCCCATTCTATTCCAGAGCCACGTAACATGGGGCCTGAAAACCCCAAGTTTAACGCACGTTCAGGTGACACGACTCCAATACCCACAGTACGTTGCCTCCAAATACGATTTTCAGTCAATAAAGTCTCATATTCATCAACGTGCTTGGGGACACGATTAGTGAAATCCTCAATAAAATCTAATAGTGAGCCTTGGCGATTGGCATTTGAACGTTTAACATCTTGCTCGTTATGCCATTTCGAGGGTTGATATTGTGGCAAACGATTGGGTAAATCTCGATAGACCCCACCGGGACGATAATAAGCAGCATGCATCCGCGCACCAGATACCGCCTCATAACAGTCCACTAAATCTTCGCGCTCCCGAAAGGTATATAAAAACATGGTCATTGCGCCAACATCTAAGCCATGCGTACCTAACCACAACAAGTGATTGAGAATACGGGTAATTTCATCAAACATCACGCGGATATATTGGGCGCGAATTGGTGGCGTAATGCCAAGCAGGCGTTCTATAGCCATCACATAAGCATGTTCATTGCACATCATGGAGACATAATCCAGTCGATCCATGTATGGAACGCTTTGGTTAAATGGTTTACTTTCGGCCAATTTTTCCGTGCCGCGGTGCAACAATCCAACATGGGGATCGGCTCTTTCAACCACTTCACCGTCCAGTTCCAACACTAAACGCAATACCCCGTGTGCAGCAGGGTGTTGGGGACCAAAATTCAGGGTGTAGTTACGAATTTCAGGCATGGGCTATTCCTAGTATAAACCTGACAGTTTTTTGAAAGCTGTCAGGTTTTTTCGAAAATGACTACCAAAAAACTTGGCTTTTTCCATTTAGTTTGCATAACGGTTATCGTGGCGTATCACTCTAGGCACGAGTGTCCGAGGTTCTATGCTCACAGGCTCGTACACAACCCGTTTTTTATCAGGATCATAGCGCATTTCGACATTGCCACTCAAAGGAAAATCTTTGCGGAAGGGATGTCCTATAAAACCATAATCGGTCAAAATACGGCGCAAATCAGGATGCCCATCAAATAAAATGCCAAAAAAGTCAAAGGCTTCTCTTTCAAACCAATTAGCAGAGTTCCAAATATCCACCACAGAGTCAATGCGCGGTGGCTCGCCTTCGGCAAAGGCTCGCACTCGTAAACGTTGATTATGTTCAATAGAAAGCAAATGATACACAACGGCAAAACGGGGAGTATCAACCTCTTTTTTATACACCCCTTTAGTGACACCGCGACTAAAACCGGTACTGGTTGCTTGTTTGATTTCCCAATCGGCTTGCCCATATTGAGAATAGTCAAGTCCACACAAATCCACTAATTGTGAAAAACCAAATTGGTCACGCAAGACTTGACAAACATTAAGGACATGCAACCCTGGAATTTCTAGGGTCAGTTCATTATTTGCTATATTCGCCTTGAGGGAAATATCAGCAAATTGATCCTCTAGTTTGGATCGTAGCGTTTGAAGATAATTAGCCATATTCGTTATCAGCTCGCACGGGCAATTGTATTTGTGCGTTTAATTTTTTGTTGTAGTTGCAAGATACCATATAACAAAGCTTCTGGCGTCGGTGGACAACCTGGTACATAAATATCAACTGGGACAATCCTATCACAGCCGCGTACAACAGAGTAAGAATAATGATAATACCCCCCCCCATTAGCACACGACCCCATAGAAATCACCCAACGTGGATTTGGCATTTGGTCATACACTTTGCGCAGCGCACTGGCCATTTTATTGGTTAAAGTCCCTGCCACAATCATCACATCAGACTGCCGGGGGCTGGGTCTAAAAACGATCCCAAAGCGATCAAGATCGTAACGCGCGGCTCCCGCATGCATCATTTCCACCGCACAGCATGCTAAACCAAATGTCATAGGCCACATTGAACCAGTTCGCGCCCAATTAATGAGTGCATCGGCAGAGGTGGTGACAAACCCTTCTTTAAATACGCCTTCTATTCCCATTCCAATGCTCCTCTTTTCCATTCATAAATAAAACCAATAACCAATATCGCCAAAAATATCATCATGGCGACAAACCCAAATAAGCCAATGTCCTTAAATACGACTGCCCATGGAAATAAAAAGGCAATTTCAAGGTCAAAAATAATAAACAAAATGGCGATCAAATAATAGCGCACATCAAACTTCATGTGCGCATCTTCAAAGGCTTCAAATCCACACTCATAAGGTGAATTTTTTTCAGGATCAGGCTGACGTTTGCCCAGAAAAAAGCCAAGTGTGGGTAAAACAATGCCCATCAACAAGCCTATAATGATAAACAAAAATATGGGTAAATAATTATCTAATAACATGATTTTGGATGCTCTTTTCAATAGTCCGCATTTGAGACCAAATGTTATTATATGACAGAAATCGTCTCGACGCTATGGCTTTGTTAAAGGGGGAAATTGGGGATTCGCGTTTGATTGACAAAAAACGTTTATATTTAAAGGGGGGGGGAAAATTGGTAAAACGACTAGGCCACTTTTACGAAGTGTGAATTGATTCAATCACCTTAATTGCAATTGATAACAATTCACCTATCTATAAAATTCGTTGTACTCACTATGATATTTTTTTATGACACACAGTGCACCATTACCAAAAATTTTTTCTTGGAGTCCAAAGCTAAAGCTTTGGACTCCAAGCGTCAATATGCCCCTTATTTATCATCACGATGATCTGAAACAATCACAACCCGCGCTTCATTGGGATCATCCACTTTATCATCGTCTAAAATATTATAACAATAAAATAGAAATAGGTTTACTTTCAAATACCTAGCATCAGTCATCGCTCTTAAAATGTTTACCTCAATTTTTTTTATTGACTAAATTTTAACACTTTTATTTTATTTGACGTAACTTATTGACTGATTGTGAAAATTTTAACTAAGTCTTTTTATTGCTATGATATTAATAATGATCGTTCAATAAATACATTCAAAACGAAAAAATTAACATGTCTTTTTTTTCACGCGCATTCATTCTAATCACTTTCCTACTCACGATAATTGTTGCCTGTCAGAGGGTTGTAGATGACAATCAACCATCAAGCACCGGGCCAAAAACTCAAGTTATCCCTTTGCAGGTGGTAGAAGAGCTGCCGCCACCCTCCTCAAAATCCCCACCCATCCTACAAATCGATCAAGGCGGACATAAAGCTTCAATTCGAGATATTGTCTTCACCCCTGATGGACGTTATTTAGTCTCAGCGGGAGAGGATAAAATCATCCGTGTCTGGGACTTGGAGAAGGAGCGCACGGTGCGGACGCTGCGGGGACAAATCGGCAGCGGTTTTGAGGGGAAAATTTATGCAATGACCCTCTCTCCAGACGGACGCTGGTTGGCAGTCGGTGGGTGGCTGCATCCAGAGTGTGCTGGTCGTTGTGGCGATATCCGCCTTTATGATTTCCCCAGTGGCAAATTAGTCAGCTTACTTAAAGGTCATACGAATGCCGTAACTTCTTTAGCTTTTTCCCCTGATGGCCGCTTGCTCTTGTCGGGCAGTGGTGATAAAAATGCCATCCTTTGGGATATTTCACAAAAGCGGCAGCTGCACACCTTGCATGGACATACTGACCGTCTCTACGCCGTCGCCTTCACGCCCGATTCCAAGCGCGTGGTGACGGGTAGTGATGACCACACGCTGCGTCTGTGGCGGGCCCGAGACGGCGGGTTGATTGCTACTCTCAAAGGCCACACTGATAAAGTCAGGGCTGTGGCTATCTCTCCCCAAGATGGCACCATTGCTTCTGGTAGTGTTGATAATACCATTCGCCTCTTCAATGGACGGACCGGGCGCTTTATCAAAATATTAGCGAATCAAGGAACCGGTGTCGGTAGCTTGTCCTTCAGTCCTGATGGACATTATCTGGTCTCAGGAATCGGAACTGGGGGAATCGGTAATGATTGCCACGTTTGGTCAATCCCCGATGGTAGGGAGATTACCTCCTATAAAGGGCATGACAATATCGTACTGGCGACCGCCATTAGTCCCGATGGGCGCTGGGTGGCGACCGGAGGTGGTGATAATCAAGAAATTCATCTTTGGTCGCTGCGCGATGGTAAGCTTCGCTCGCGTCTTCGCGGGGTAGGTGCGAGTATTTGGGCTGTGGGCTTTGGAGCCGATGGCAAAACCCTAGCTTGGGGAAAAAGTACCCAAGCTGGATGGCAAGTGAATAATTATGGCCCCTTAGAATATCGCCTCACGCTTCCCACGCCTGAGCGTCCTCTCGGTGCTCCCAAAAAAATTACAGATAAAAACAGTGGAAATTTCCGTCGCGCTCAAGACCAATGGGGTGATTGGACGCTACACACCCGTTCCGGGAAAACCAGTCAAAATGCCATTCTTGAAATCCGTCACCAAAACCGTACCAATGCCAGCATTGAGCGAGGCGCTACCTCTGGCTATGGTCATAATGCTTACAGCTTCACACAGAACGGACAATACATTATCAGCGGCGGTGGCAATGGTTATCTCACCGCCTACAAGCGTGATGGTAACAAATTCGGTGATTTCGTTGGGCACACAGGCGATGTTTGGGCAGTGGCTGTTTCTCCCGATGGCTTCCGCCAGTGATGATCAAACCGTTCGCCTCTGGAATGTCCAAAGCCGCCAAAATTTGCTCACCCTGTTTCACGGCAACGACGGGGAATGGGTGGCTTGGACTCCGAGTGCTCACTACACTGCCTCTCCTAACGGTGATCGCATGGTGGGCTGGCAGATCAACCGAGGTGTGGACAAAGCCGCCGATTACGTTAAAGCGGCTCAATTGCGCCACAAGCTCTACCGCCCCAATCTCGTTGCCAATGCTGTGCGCCAGCGAGTCGTCCAACAAATTGTCGCGCCGGTGGTTAAACAACTCTCGACTGCCAAATTGCCTGAATTTCAAATCGCCTCTCCCCAAAATAATAGTCAAACGGATCAAGGGCAATTGCCACTGGTATTAAGTATTGCCGGGAACCCGGATCCGGCAAAAACGGTTGAAGTCTATGTCAATAACCGCCTTGTTATTACGCGGGGCAAAAGGCGACTACCGAAACGGAGTGATCATTATCGAATCACCTTGAAAATTCCTTTAGAAACTGGCCGAAACCATTTACATATTGTGGTAAAAAACGCCATCGGTGAAACCGTTAAAGATTGGCAAGTTTATTTCACCGGTAACCGTCAAGAACGGCGCAATTTATACCTAGTAGCAGTCGGAGTCAGCGATTATCAAGATGACAGTCTAGGATTAGACTTACGCTACGCTGCTGCCGATGCCCACGCCCTACATAACATTCTGGTCACCCAACAAGGCAAAGCCTATCAAAAGGTTGAAACGATGTTATTGGCAGACAATGCTAAAATACCCACCGCTTCTCAGATTAAAAAGGCGCTCAACTTATTTGAAAAAGCCGAAGAAAATGACACTGTGGTATTATTCCTTGCCGGACATGGGATCAACGAAGAGGGCGAATATTATTTCTTGCCCCGCGACGCGCATTTGCAGCAAAATAGTTGGCATCAATCCAGCGTGGTGAAATGGCAAGTGTTACAAAATGTGTTGGAAAATACCAAAGGGCGACGGATTTTATTGGTAGACACTTGTCACTCTGGCAATGCTTTTAACTCGCGTTTAGTCAAAGATGCCGCCGATGCCAAGATTGTTGTGATCAGTGCTACTGATAGCGAGACTTTAGCACAAGAATTGCCCCAATTAAAACATGGTGTGTTTACTTATGCCTTGCTTAAAGGTTTGGATGGTGAAGCGGACTCAAATAATGATAATAGATTGAAAATAAAAGAATTAGATAGTTACTTGTCAAATAAGATGGAAAAATTGACGGATGGTAATCAGCAACCGGTGTTACACGCGCCGGGTGGATTTAAGGATTTTGTGTTTGCACAGTTATGATCCGTGATTTTATCGTTTTCCTCGTTCCCAAACTCTGTTTCACTGCCATTAAGTTAAGGAAACATTATATGATATTATATGTTATAATGCACACAGCAATCAGGTAAAAATAGCTAATGGACAACCAAATGTAAGAACAAGTGACTTTTATGAAGCTTGGAAAAGTTTTGACAAGGCTTTGCAAATCAAACTGGAATTTCAGAGCGAATGTACTAGTGCAGGAGGGCGGAAATTTCCAGGCCACTCGAAGCGGAGCTTCGGGGCATG
>CAYFOB010000050.1:13354-13572 GCA_964344525.1 uncultured Thiomargarita sp. | reverse complement strand
TATCGGTTTTCAAGCGACTCGCAAGATTACCAGGGACCCTGAGACAATTTCCATACCGGTGGTAATTGTTTCTTCCAAGCATATGGAATCTGATAAAAGGTGGGGTTTGATGCAGGGTGCCAAAGATTTTTTGGTTAAACCAGTTAAACAAGAAGAATTATTGAAGGTGGTAAAAAAATTTATAGAGACTAAATAATTTATCTCTAGTTATGGCAAAT
>CAYFOB010000050.1:11150-13321 GCA_964344525.1 uncultured Thiomargarita sp. | reverse complement strand
AACGGCGTACAAAAGAACAGGCGAGAGGATTACCACGTCAAACAATTGTTGAACCAATGTGGCGGGGTATTGCCTTTCGACTTGGGGAAACTTATTTAGTCACCCCCCTTGACCAAATACGCGAAGTTCTCCCATATACAGGCAAATTAGCAAGAGTGCCTGGTGCTAAGTCCTGGGTTAAAGGTTTAGCTAATATTCGTGGGTTATTGCTACCTGTGATCGATTTGAACGATTGTTTATTGGAGGGGAGACCCATTTTCATAGGAAAACACACACGAATGTTAATTATTAAACAAACCATTAGCCAACAAACAAATATATCAGCAGGATTGCTGGTTGATGAGGTACTTGGTCTCAAAGCTTTTCCTGAACATCATCGAGATAGGGAGACACTTTGCAAAGAAACTTGGATAGCACCTTTTGCCAAAGGATTGTTCACATATGAGGAAATCACTTGGACGGTGTTTGATATGCATGAGCTCGTTAAAAGCAATTCATTTCTTGAGGCCGCGCTCTGATTTCGCATGAGACTTCACTTATCAGTGAGCAGTTATCGGTGAAACTGATAACTGATAACTATTTCACTTATCAGTGAGCAGTTATCAGTGAAACTATATATTATAAACTGATAACTGATAACTGATAACTTATAACTGATAACTAAACTGATATGAATTTTAAAACATTGGGGACGACAAATACGTGGCTAATTGTCTTTATTATTGTATTGTTGTTGTCGTTCATGTTGATGATTGCCACTTTTACCCTTGTCGCTAAAGATAATCAACATGATGAAGAGTACCTGAAATCTGTCACTAAATTGCGCCAGCATTCGCAAACTATTACTCAACAGGCATTATTGGCAATCAAAGGGGATGTATCAGGTTTTACAAGAATTGCCAGTGTAGGTACTGAATATAAAGACTTATTGGATAAGTTGACTCTGGGTGATCCGAACTCTGGGATACCAAGCACACCACCTTTGGTAAAAAAAGCTTTGACAAAGTTGACGGATTTATGGAAGGAAGTGGAAACCAATCTTCAGAATTTACCATTTTCCCAAAAAGAAACAACCGATTTCTCTAATGAATTGAACAAACTCAAGACAGTAACAGTTGATCTGGTTGAAAAAAACGAAAAGATGATTAGGGCGATGATAAAGGAGGGGGCAACACAGATCCAAATGGATTTGGCGATTCGTCAGTTGAAATGGCTTGGGGATATTGCGCACAATGTGAATATATCTTTTATTATCAATGACTCAGAAAAAGCAATAAATGCCGAGAAACAAATAACAAATACCCTCAGTGAATTTGAGAAAACCTTGTCGCTTTTGATATCGGGCGGTAAGAACAAGAATCAAACAGTTTCACCTGTATCTTCACCTACAGCACAAGCAATGCTTGATGATTTGTCTGTTTTATTTAGCGAACGCCGTCAAATTCTTGATGATAACTCAGGAAATTTGTATAAAGCGAAAAATGCTTTGCAAAATATCCTAAAACTCAAGCCACAGCTTTTGGATAGCGTAGAAAACCTCCGGCTTGAATATATCAAGGCCTCTAAACAGCGGTTTATTTCTACCACTTTGGGCAATGTGTTGGCTACCATCGTCTTGATTTTGCTTATGATATTGGGTTATATGATTTACCACACCAACAAAGCACGTAATCAAGAAACGAAGCAACGTTTGATAGAAATCGAAAGGGGTCAAGCAGACAATCAGGAGGCTATTTTACGTCTATTGAGTGAAATTTCTGAGCTGGCTGATGGTGATTTGACTGTAAATGCAACAGTCACCGAAGATTTTACGGGCGCTATTGCAGATGCTATCAATTTTTCGATTGACGCCTTGCGGGAGCTGGTTATCAGCATTAACAAAACGGCTGTGCAAGTGACTGCAGCCGCACAAAATACGCGGGGGACAGCTGCGCAGTTGACTCAAGCAAGTGAGCGCCAAGCACAACAAATTGCCAAGGCAGGGCAGGCTATTATTGGGATGGCTAATTCAGTCAAAAAAGTCGCTGCGAATGCGGCTGAATCGGCTGAGGTCGCTAAAAACTCGGTGGACACTGCCAGTCGAGGCGCTAAGGTTGTGCGAGATACTATTGCAGGGATGGAGATCATTCGTGAACAAATTCAGGAGACCGCTAAACGGATTAAACGCTTAG
>CAYFOB010000050.1:5212-11108 GCA_964344525.1 uncultured Thiomargarita sp. | reverse complement strand
AAGCGCACAAGAGATTGGAGAAATTGTTGGGCTGATTAATGACATTGCTGACCAAACCAACATTTTGGCCTTGAATGCGGCTATTCAGGCTGCGATGGCAGGCGAAGCTGGGCGTGGTTTTGCGGTGGTTGCTGATGAAATTCAGCGATTAGCGGAACGTTCTGGTAATGCGACTAAACAAATTGAGGCGTTAGTGAAAACCATCCAAGGTGATACACATGAAGCGGTTCGGTCGATGGAACAAAGCACAGCTGGGGTGGTGAATGGCGCATCAATTGCTGAAAGTGCGGGTGAGGCATTAACAGAAATTGAAAAAGTTTCTGTGCAGTTAGCCGGACAAATTGATAATATTTCGCAAACATCACGAACACAAGCGGCTGTGGCATCAAATATTTCTGGTACAATGACAATTATTCAGGAGATTACGACTCAAACATCCAATGGTACCAACGAGACCGCGGCTTCTATTGAACGGTTAGCGATTTTGGCTAATGAATTGAAAAAGTCGGTGGCAGGTTTTAAACTGCCCGATGATGTGCAACAGGCTATTGAACAGTTATCAGTGAACAGTTATCAGTGAGTTAAGTACCTAGCAAAAATATTGGGGTATTTGGGATTTAAACTCCAAATACCACAATATTTTCGTTCTAGTACTTATCAGTGAACAGTCTCAATTGTCACGAGATAAGTCAGAAAACTTTTCAACTAATTAACTGATAACTGATAACTGATAACTAATTAATTGATAACTGATAAAATATGAAGTATTCGGCCCTGACTTGGGTAAAAACAACGATTGATGAAAATCTAAAGCAAACGCTCCAAGCGTTGAAGCAGTTTATAGATTCTCCTAGTGAGACGACACCACTACAACAGTGCTTGGTGTGGCTGCATGAAATACATGGCACGCTTAATATACTCAATTTGCAAACAGCAGCGTTGTTAGTCCAAGACCTTGAGTTGACCATTAAATCTTTGATAGAAGGTCAGATTGAAAATAATCAGTCAACTTATGAAGTATTGATGCGTACTTTGAGTCAGTTGCCTAATTATTTGGATCATCTTACGATTGTTCAGCGTGATATCCCCTTGGCTTTGTTGCCGTTACTAAACGATTTACGAGCCTTAAGACAACAACCCCCCTTGGCTGCTTATGATTTTTTTACGCCCGATTTGTCAGTGGCGATACCTCATCAGAAAGCTGTGAATTTGCCAGATGAGAAACTTAAAGAATATATGCAAAAAATGCGGGTGGCTTATCAAAAGGGGTTGGCAACTATTGTTAAAACGCCCAAGCAACCAGCGGAGGGATTGAAATTTTTATACACGGTGATGCAACGTCTGCAACAAGCTACCGGGACTGCCCCGGTGAGTAAAGTGTGGTGGGTAACTGGGGGAGTTGTGGAGGCTTTGCTACAAAAAGGTCTTGAAGTTAATAAGTCTAATTTTAACTTATTGAAACAGTTGGATGCACTGATCAATCAAATTGTTCAACATGGCAATACTGCTTTACGTGTGGAGCCGCCTAAAGCTTTATTGACGAATTTGCTCTATTATGCCGCGTTAGCCCGTTCTAAAGGCAAACAAATTACGGCTGTTAAAACAATTTTTCAACTTAATAATTATTTACCTCCAGAAAGCACTTTAGCAGCAGCAAAATGGGTATTTGCAGGACCAGATATTGATTTGATGAAAGTGGTTGTTACCCTACTCAAGGATGATTTTGTTCGTGTACAAGAAACTTTAGATATATTTAATCGGGCTGATAATCCTGCAATGACGGAACTCACGCCATTGGTAACGAGGTTGCGTGATATGGCTAAAACCTTGGAATTGTTGGGATTAGGGGGACAAAGTCAGTCCATGTTGGCGCAGGCGGCATTGATACATGAGATAAGTGAAGGTAGCAAGCCACCCGAGTTTTCAACTTTACTTGACATTGCTAATGCCTTGTTAAAAATTGAAGCGGCTGTGGATATTTTGGCAGTGCAGGGAGTGCATGCGAGACAACGCCTCGCTTCAAACGTTGAAACAGAATTTTCTGAAACGCCTCAATTTAATGTGATGTTGAAAGTGGCTATTGATGAGGCAAAAAAGGAATTGGCTCAAGCTATTGAACCTTTGATAAATTTGATTGAAAATGACACACAAGATGAAAACTTGTCAAAAGTTCCTGAGAGTTTGAAACTTGTTGCAGGTTTGTTGTCTACTTTATACCAGGAAAATGCTGCTCAATTGTTGGTGCAATGTAATAAATATATAGAAAATGTCTTTATTGGCGAAGGTACTGTACCAACTGATGAGAATAAACGCCAGGCATTAGCAGATGTGTTAATTGGTATAGAAATTTATTTGGACACGCTCGCAGATAACTCAATGGATGCTGTGGAGATTCTTTCGTTTTTGAGTTCTCAGTTCTCACTCCTCAGCGCATCGTGATCAATTGTCTGATACTTACACATCCAACTAAAAACGACTTACACACCCAACTGATAATTGGTGAATTATATGCAATTGCTTGAGATTCCAAAACAAACACCTAACGATGAAATAGACGAAGAAATTCTTGAAATTTTTGTTGAAGAAGTTCAGGAAGTTCTTCAAGACATTATCAACCAGTTTAACACTTGGAAAAATAATCCAGCCGATTCATCGTCTGTTGAAAATTTACGGCGTGCTTTTCATACCCTGAAAGGCAGTGGGCGATTAGTGGGCGCGACAGTGATTGGAGAATTAGGGTGGCGTTTTGAAAATCTGTTTAATAAGATTATTGACGGCACTGTGCCGAGAAATGACGAACTGCTGTCGCTTGTTGGGCAAGTTGAAAAGGTGTTACCAAGCATGATTGAGCAGTTTAAACAGAATCAACCACCGCCTGAGGACATTGTTCGTTTGATTTCGCAGGCTGATGCTTTGACGCATTAGTCTAAGATGGACTGGGTTTGCAACCCAGTCCAGCATCGCTCCAGAGCAAGGTTGCGTAACATCGGTTACTTATCTCAGCTGAGCCAAACAAATAATTTTGATTCCATTGTCAGAACCTCACCACCCTTGTCCTATCATCCATAAACTGTATGGAAACAGGCAAGCACCATTCGTTCAATCAGAACCGTCGTCGTAACAGGAATAACTCAAAAATGATGACTGATATACCATTGCTCGATATTCCAGAACAAATACCAAATTCAGAAGTAGATGAAGAAATTCTTGAAATTTTTCTTGAAGAAGTTGAAGAAGTTCTTCAAAACATTGCTGGCAACTTTAACGCTTGGAAAAATTCTCCGAACGATTCAACCTCACTAGTGGATTTACGACGTGCTTTTCATACCCTGAAAGGTAGTGGGCGGTTAGTGGGCGCAATGGTGATTGGGGAGCTCGGGTGGCGCTTTGAAAATATGCTCAATAGAGTGATTGATGGTACATTGTCAGTAAATGACGACATGTTATCAATCATTGAACAAGTTGAGAAAGTGTTACCAAACATGGTTCTACAGTTTAAGCACGATCAACCACCACCTGAAGATATTGTTCGTTTAATTTCACAAGCTGATTATTTGGCATCAACAGCTCAGAATATTGTACCAAAACCATCGCCTAAAAAAATTGAAAAGGCAGAAATTCCTGAGCCTGAGTCCGAAAAAAATGATTTTATAATTATAAAAAACGATGAAAATGAACTTGAACCAGGGGTAGAGGCTCTTTATGAATGGCCTGATTTGGAAAATGAATTGGGGGCTAAGGACATTCCAGACTTGTCAGATTTTAACAACGATCTGGAAGTTGAGGGTATTCCAAATTTGTCAGATTTTAACAATGATTTGGAAGTTGAGGGTATTCCAGATTTGTTAGATTTTGAAAGTGGAGAAGCAGAAGGTCTTTCTGATTTGCATGATTTGGAAGCCTTTAGTTTGCCAGAAGGTGAACTGAAGGAAGAAAATCTCTCTCTTGATGATTTGCAATTAGATATTCCAGATGAGAAGAATATTTTATCCATCAGCGATGAGACAACACCCACCACAGAGCCCCAAATAGATAAACGGCAAGAAACGGTTGTTAGTCCCCCACCCAATCCAATGCAAGATGATGCACCAGCAGATGATATCATAGAACTCTTTTTTGAAGAGAGCGAGGAGATTCTAGAAAAGACTCAATCTCTTTTAGAACGTTGGCTCGCAGCACCTGATAATATGCCATTGATAAGCGAATTGCAGCGTGAGCTGCATACCCTCAAAGGGGGCGCTAATATGGTGGGTATTACGGCGATGGGGGATTTGAGTCATTCTGTGGAAGATGTGCTCAAACGAATTGTTGAGGGAACGGTCCAATCGAATACTAAGCTACAAGAGATTGTACAGCAGAGTGTGGATGAACTGGCAGCTATGCTAGAAGCAGTGCGCTCTAATGTGCCCTTGGAAATGCCAAGCGATTTGATTGGACAAATCAATACAACCTTGGGAATTAAGACGAAAGAGCCTAAACTCCCCCCACCGAATTATAAGCCTCTAGAGCCCAAACCACCGGAAGCTGAGCCTAAACCTGAAGAGGATGATCGAATTAAGGTGAGACTTGCCTTAGTTGATAAGCTCACTAATCTGGCTGGTGAATTGTCCATTTCCCGTGCTCATATGGAACAACAAGAAGGTGAGTTCAAAAATCATTTAGTGGAAATGGAACAAACCGTAATACGCTTACGTGATCAATTACGACGTTTAGAAATAGAAACGGAAGCACAAATTCTTTCCCATTTTGGTGGTTCAAAGGATGAGGGAGAATGGGATCCGCTTGAGCTGGATCGATTTGATACTGTCAATCAATTGTCACGTGCCCTGGCGGAAAGTGTTAGTGATTTGACGAACATTCAAGATTCTCTCAAAAACTTGACGCGGCAAAGTGATTTGTTGTTGATTCAACAATCACGCATAGCAGCTGAGCTACAGGATGGGATCATGCGTACACGCATGATTCCCTTTTCTAGAATTTCTCAACGTTTACAAATGCTTGCGAGAAAAACGGCGAGAAAAGAAAGTAAACCAGTCGAGTTCATCATCAATGGGGAAAATATTGAATTTGAGAAAAAGGTCCTTGATAACGTTGTTGGGCCCCTTGATCATATGATCAGAAACGCAATTGGGCATGGTATTGAGGATGCACAAACTCGTCAACAAGCAGGTAAACCCCGCGTTGCTAAAATCACTTTAGACCTTTCAAGGGAAGGTGCTGAGTTTGTTATTAAGCTTGGTGATGATGGTGCTGGTTTAAATATTCCTGCAATTCGCCAGAAAGCTGAAGAAGGTGGATTTATTAAACCAAAGGATGTGATTGATGATCATAAATTGATACAGTTTATTCTGAAATCGGGTTTTAGTACCGCTCGCAAAGTGACCCATTTATCAGGACGTGGCGTGGGAATGGATGTTGTCAACAGTGAAATCAAACAGCTAGGTGGTAGTTTGCGGATTCACTCTAAAATAGGTAAAGGTACCACGTTTGAAATTCGCTTGCCGGTGTCTTTAACTATTACTCAAGCGTTGTTGGTGCATATTGGTGAAGAAACAATGGCAGTGCCCATTAATTATCTAGATGCTGTGATGCGTGCTCCTCGTTCTGAAGTTGTGGGCGAAGCCGACGAAGAACGTTATTACAAATACATGGATAATAATTATAGCGTTTTTCAGATGGGGGAATTGTTAGGCTTTGGCAAAACAGCTTCGCTAGATAGTCCAGGAATTCCAACCTTATTAGTTCATGCTGCGGGTCGTCGGGTGGCTTTGTTAGTCGATGCCATTGAAGGTAGTAAAGAAATTGTGCTTAAATCTGTTGGTCCTCAAATTGCGGCTATTCGTTGGATAGCCGGTGCAACCATTCTTGGGGATGGGCGAGTGGTGCTGATTTTAGA
>CAYFOB010000050.1:0-5202 GCA_964344525.1 uncultured Thiomargarita sp. | reverse complement strand
TGCCAACTCTCCTCCGTGAAGATAGTGCACAATTATCTATTCAAACTCAAGTGACAGAAACTGTTAAGGAAGAAAAGCCTGTTGCTAAAAGCATTATGGTGGTAGATGATTCGATTACTGTGCGCAAAGTTACTGCTCGTTTACTTAAGCGGCAAGAAATGGAAGTCGTAACCGCCAAAGATGGACTTGATGCGGTGGCTCAATTGCAGGAGATGCAGGAAAAAGGAACTCTTCCTGATTTAATGTTGCTTGATGTAGAAATGCCACGTATGGATGGCTACGAGTTAGCCACCTTAGTGCGTAGCACCGAGGAGTGGATGCATTTGCCCATAATTATGATTACTTCACGCACCGGTGCAAAACATAGTGAGAAAGCAAAAAAAATTGGGGTTAACCGTTATTTGGGCAAACCATATAAAGATATTGAACTGCTTGAAAACATTAATGGTTTACTTGCTGAAGTGGGGGCTAGCTAATAGTTATAGATATAATTATGTCAAAATCTCATGCTACTGTACGCTGTCTTTTGATTCCTGTTGGTGGGGGGCAAATACTGTTGCCGAGTGCGGTGATTGCTGAAGTGTCCCCTTATAATAAACCTAAACCAGTGTCCGAAAACCAGCCAAAGTGGTTGTTAGGTATCATCGATTGGCGTGGTCAACGTGTCCCTTTATTGTCGATTGAAAAGGCTTTATCATTGCCAGTTGCTACCTCAAAAAAAAATCGCACTGTGATTTTGTATGGTTTGGATTTTACCCAAACAATGCCTTTTTACGCTTTTAAATCAGCTGATGTGCCACGCACTTTGGCGGTTACAGAAGAAATTTTAACTGAGCCAAATACTAATTTAGGTGCAGGGTTGGTTTTCGATGTCAAAATCGATAAGACAGAAAAAGCTTGGTTGCCTGATTTGGGTTATTTGGAAAATTTGTTGAAAAAGTATCAAGTATTATCGCTTTCTGACGCGACCAGCTCTGAAACTTCTTAAAATTTTTTATGATCCTGAAATTGACGTAATTCGTTGTACTCGTTTTTCTGTGGGACTTCTGTTTCTCTTAAAATAGCTTGGCTCTCTTCATCTCTCGTTTCTTGAGGCCAATTAGTCAATGGAAAAGGCTTTGTTTCGCTACTGTAGCAGAGATAATCGAGTATTTGAGAAATATATATGCTAAGATTTTGTCCGAAAGAAACTAAGCGTTTATTAGGATTTCCAGTTAATAATTGAGAGCCAAATTGAAACATCACCACGCCCAGGATGGCACATTGGGCAAGGTAGTAAATAATTGTATATGCCAACATAAAAAATCCCCGTACCCAAGTATCAATATTTGTTAGATGTTTTACGATTTCTGGTTTCATGTGCATTTTAACGACAGGGATTTTTTGTTAGTTTTAAACTAAAGAGAAAAGGGTAAAAGCGCTTGCCGCGGTAGCAGACAACGCAAAACGTAAGCCGCGCTCGCCGTGCTGGAAGACAGTCGAGAGCCTGTAACGGTAAGCGCAACGACAGTAGGACGGAACATCGTTCCACGAACCGCCACGCAGCAGCCGGATATTGGAGTTAGGATTTTCTCCTTTTCCAAATAGTTTGGACAAAAACCCTTTTTCTCTTTTTTCTATTTCCCAAACTCTTCCATCTGTAGGCGCACCCTCATAATTGTCATGCCAAGGATCAGCACACCATTCCCACACGTTTCCATGCATATCGTATAGTCCAAAGGCATTTGGCGGAAAGCAGCCTACGTTGGTTGTTTGATTGCTATTGTAGTTAGCCAAATCAGTGGTAATCGTCTCACCAAAGTAAAAAGGTGTTGTGGCACCCGCACGACAGCTATATTCCCATTCAGCTTCACTCGGCAAGCGATAGGATTTGCCCGTTTTTTCGGACAATAGCTGACAAAATTTTACAGAATCATTCCATGAAACATTTTCTACTGGACGATTTTTTCCTTTAAAATAGGACGGGTTATTTCCCATCACCGCTTCCCACTGCGCCTGAGTCACGGGATACTTGCCCATATAGAAGGGTTGAATTATTACCGAATGTTGAGGCTCTTCATTTGAACATTGAGTGGAACCCATCACAAATGTACCACCCTTTATTCCAACCATTTCCAACACAACACCGTTACCCAAATCTTCTATCTGGCAAAAGGCTTGTTTGCGCTCGCGGTTAGTGATTGCCCCGAAGGCATTAACAGTGACAATTTCAAATTGAAAGAGTTTGCTATCTTCTTTTGATGGTGGCATAGTGTGTTTGTTATGAATGTGCTGCGCTGAACCCCGCCCAAAACGTTGTGGACGGGATTGCTTAGCGATTTTTTTTAAATTAACGTTTCTTGCAAATAACGCTTAACCATCCCTTTTAGCTTATCAGCATATTGGGAAATTTCTTGAAGTTCAGCAATATGCACTTTTTTTTCTTGCTTATTCTCATCAAAAACACCCAAACGTTTTTTCTTGGGGTTATTGAAATATAATCGACATATGGGTTTGCGGGTGTTGCCGTCGAACACAATACCAAAATAATTGGCCGTTTCGCGCAAAGCAATCCTTTCTGGTTCCACGATTTTGTTTAGGATATCCCTAATAATCTTTAGCCCTTCATCTTCAACCTTGCTGTTGTTCGATTGGACAGGGGGTTCTTCAACTGCTAAAGCGGATTCTAGGCGTTCATTGACTTTATCACTTAGATAGTGTTGTAACGCTTTTTTGATTAATTCCGCAAATTGTTGTTTGATTGATTGGGTAAGTTTGCCTGAGTAAACCTTGGCGGCAAAAAATTTGACGAATTCTTCAGACGGTTTCGCCATTTGCGCCGCCAGAATCTGTTTGATTTCTCGCGTGTATTTTAGTTCTGTGGCGGCTGTCAGATTTTCATCTAAGTTAAAAAACGATTTACTGAAGATTTTTAAGTCTTCTACTGCCGATTCCCTAATGTTTAGCATGTCCAATTCCATAAAAGGCTTGGCATCCATTTTATTAGGTTCATCAATGTCTGTATAAAAACGGTAAATGATACCATTTGTGAGTACCGCAAACCGAGCCTCTGTGACGCTGAAGTAGCGATAAAGTTGAGATTTGTGCTCTTTATCAAGGTTTATGCCACTCCATTTACATTCAAACAATATGATGGGTTTACCATCCTTGAGAATGGCGTAATCCACTTTTTCGCCTTTTTTGGTGCCAACGTCAGCTGTTAGCTCCGGTGTGACTTCGGTTGGATCAAAAACATTGTAACCTAAGGCTGTAATGAAGGGTAGAACAAAAGCATTTTTTGTTGCCTCCTCAGTTTGTAGCAAATCTCGCTGTTTGGAAATTTTTGAGGAGAGTGCTTTTAGTTCATCTATTAAATCCACTGTGTTTGTACTCCTTTTTCAGAAAAAAAATGGGGCAAAACAGAGCTCTGCTTTGCACAGGGATTAATGTACTAGTGCAGGATGGCGGAAATTTCCAGGCCACCTACACTCGAAGCAGAGCTTCGATGAATGCATTCCCAAGCAGGAGCTTGGGAACGAGAATAAATAGGTTTTCTCGTTCCCAAGCTCCCGCTTGGGAATGCATGCCCCGAAGCTCCGCTTCGAGTGGCCTGGAAATTTCCGCCCTCCGGCACTAGCTCTGATTAACTGATGTTACGCATCCTTGTTCTCAAACCCCATTAACGGAAGGCGATGAGTTATAAAAACGGATAAAAACCAGGTTTATCCAAAGTACTTAAAAAAAGGAAAAACCAAAACGGGTTTTATCCACTTTATAACTATCGCCTTCCGTTTAATGGGGGTTTGAGAACGAGTGCGTAACATCAATGATTAAATTTTATCTAAATCATCTATTGGATTATCTGGTACTTTTGCTAAGATAGCACGACAAGCTTCAATATCTGCATGTTTTGCTCGTTCTTTTAGCAAATCTTGTGATTCCAATAAAGCCGATAATTTTTCATAAATGAGGCTGACAAACAATTTATTAACAGAAATTTTTTCTTGTTCAGCAAATTTAGAGGCTTGTTCCAACAAACTATCAGGTAAATCTATAACGTATTGGCTCATATTAAAAATTCCTTTAGCGTTGCGTAAAAAGCTGATGGACTCAGGATGTTAAAATTAAAACGCAGTGCTGCGGGCAAAAAATCTTTTTGATTAAACGTGATAAGGGTATCCGCTCGCCCATTGACGGCAACATCTAATACCATTTCATCTTTAGGATCACTCAATTGAGGGCGCCATAAAAATGGTATTTTAACTCTTTTTCCCCGTGCGGCTAACATATCTAAAATTTTATCTATGTCTTGCAACTGTAATTGGTTAGCTGCCAACTGTTCGTCACGTTTTAGCACAGCTTCATATTCCAAAAATAAGGGAACAGAAAGTAAAATCTGAAAATATGGGGTTCCTTCTATTATCAACTTTAAGAGTTGAAAAGACGCACCACGCCGTGATCGTAAAGCGGCGATTACAATATTTGTATCAAATACAACAAACTTTTTTAACATCTCCTTATCGCTTAAATGTAAAATAATTCAGTTGACTTAAAAAGTTGCACTTCGCGTCATTTTCCGTTCTTCAGGCGTTTTGGCATTTCCCTCCCCAACACACCATACTTATCAACTCACCGATATTAACAATTCTTGGGAAATTCATAATCAATTTCACCAAATTTTTCCTGAAACAGCGCATTGTAGAGCTTGTGGCGGTTGTACGCAATCCTGTCCCAAAAATATTAAAGTGCAGCATGGTGTTGAGCTGGCAGCGCAAGGAAAATTTAGGGAAGCGGGTGAGCTGTTTATTGAATGCGTTATGTGTAATTTGTGCATGACTGCTTGCCCTGAACATATCGCGCCAAATCATGTTGGCTTATTTTGTCGTCGGGTGATGGCTTATTTTCATATACGTCCCTCCAATTTGATTACCCATCTGGAAGAAATCCGTCAAGGCGAAATGAAAGTAATAACTGATGTTACGCACGGATGTTCTAAAACGCTACAAATACCATTTTTTGAAAAAATGGTATTTGTTTTGAGCTAGGACTTACGCATTGACAAATATTTTATGATTATGCTAACATAAAAATTAAATGAATAACTACAATTGCCAGACTATGAGAACTATTACGAAACCATCAACAGCTCAATGTACATTATCAATGTATATATCATTTTTGTATCGTTACCCGAAAAATGCGACTTGTACCCGCTTATCAAGC
>CAYFOB010000049.1:0-13590 GCA_964344525.1 uncultured Thiomargarita sp. | reverse complement strand
AATTATAGCCAAAATTAAAATTAAAGACCAACATCTTTTTCTGAAAAGCTATAGTCGGGAAAAATCTCATCGCCCGACTCAACTTGACCAAAAATTACAAATAGCTCAAGCGCGTTTGCAACAGGAAGACCTTAATACAAATGCGCGAAATTTATCTGATCAGATGGAAGCTAAAGTTGGCAACATCGACCAAGTGCGCGATATTTTATTTGGTGGGCAAATGCGCGATTACGACAAGCGTTTTAAACACCTTGAAAATCGTTTCAATCAGGAAAATATCCATTTTCGCAAAGAAATACTTGAGCGAATTCAAGCGCTTGAAGAACAAATCAATAGCGAAATTGATGGCTTGACAGAGAAAGCTAAGCGAGATCGTCAAGGTCATCAATTTACCCTCGAAAGTTTGGAACATGAGCTCAAAACTCTCAAAAATGATCTAAACAATCGTCTTACACAATCAGATAACAAGTTCAATTATGAACTCAAAACCCTGCGCCAGCAAACTCATAACAAATTTCAAGAATTGGCTTTACAAATACGTCAGCAAAATGACAGCTTGACAACTTTGATTAACCAAGAAGTTGCAAAACTTCAAAATGAAAAAGTGAACCGCACTGAATTAGCGGAGTTTTTTAATGGATTGGCAATACATTTGACGAAAAACTATGATTATGGGGAATCGTCAATGGCTAAAAATTAGCCCCTCGGGTTAGTACACTGCCAAGTTTCTATTGTCGGGTTCTTTGCCAGTACAAAGCGCTACTCCAATGACCCGACAAAATCAAGTTGACAGAGTACTAGGGTGTGTTGCTGGTATATTTCAAACTTTTAGCTATCATAAAAACGGATGCCATCAAAAAATCAAATTATTGTTGATGCCTTCCAGTCGATACGCGAATTTCTGGACGCTCAACAAACACAACTTTATGAGCTACAGGAACGTATTAATATTCTAAAACAAGAACAAAAACGTTTTGACGTTTTAGAACAATCCCAGGAGCAACAAAAAACACAGCTTAAAGTTTTAGAAGAGCGCACTGATAAGGTTGACGTTTTAAAACAAACTCAAGCGCAACAAAAAACACTGCTTGAAATTTTAGAAGACCGTACTGACAAACTGGAAAAACTACCTGTGAATGAAGTGGTGAGTCAATTAGATCACCTTAAGCAAGCTTTGGTACATTTAGATGAATTAGAAAGCAGACTTGATGACACAGATCTTCGAACAAAAGAATTGGCTAACATATTGCCCCATGCCATTCGACAAGCGAGCCAAACACTTGATGAGCCAACTACATATAATGTGGCAAGATTAACTGATTCTCTGCAACAACCCGTTGAGCAGTGCATCAAACACTCTATCAACCAAGATGCCCACAGTTTTGCAGATGCCTTATTTCCGGTGATGGGTCCAGCCATTCGTAAAGCTATCCAAGAATCCTTTAAAAATCTGATACAAACAATTAATAAAACGGCAGAACAAAGTTTATCTCCACAAGGCATAGCGTGGCGCTTGGAAGCGCGGCGCAAGGGACTCCCCTTTTCAGAATTAGTTTTACAAAAAACAATCGTTTTTCGAGTAGAACAGGTATTTTTGATTCATCGTGAAAGTGGCTTGTTAATTCAACATCGGCATCGTGAGGGGGTAGAAATAGGTGATAGTGATGCCATTTCAGCCATGTTTACTGCGATACAAGATTTTATCCGTGATTCTTTTTCTAGCAATAAAACGGAAGAATTGGATAGTGTTGAAATTGGCGAATATACAGTCTGGCTAGAACGTGGACCTTATGCTGTGTTAGCTTGTGTAATTCGTGGAATCGCCCCCTATGAGTTGAGAGAGATTATGCGTTCCTCCTTAGAGAACATGCATGCGCGTTATGGGGTATTATTGCAACAATTTGCGGGAGACAACGAGCCGCTAACCCCCTGTCAACCTTTGTTAGATAAAACTTTACAATCTGAATCAAAAAAAGACGCACAAACGCAACAGCGCCTACTTTCTCCACAGCTCATAGGAATACTTGGTGTGATCTTGCTTGCGCTTCTGGGGTGGGGATATTGGTATTTTCAATTTCAGCAACGCTTAACAAATTATATGGACGCTTTGCAAGATACCCCTGGCATTGTGGTTATTTCTACAAAACATCAGGATGGCAAACTGTTAATTTATGGGATGCGTGATCCATTAGCCTCTGAGCCACAAGCGCAACGCTTTAAACTCAGCAAGGAAGAGGTGGAAAGTTTTTGGACACCTTACCAAGATTTAACCCCCCATTTTATTGAGCAACGTGTGCGACTGCGGTTAGCGACGCCATCTACTGTTTTAGTGCGCGTGCAAGATAATGTTTTGCATCTGAGTGGGCATGCTTCACAAAATTGGATAGATAAGGCGAATACAATTCTAGCTACCGGCTTTGTGCCGGGCATTGATCAAGTGGTCATTGATGAGTTGCAAGATACTGATCAATTTTTATTGGCGCTTGCCAAACAAGAATTGGCACCACCTGATCATATCAATTTGAAAGTGCAAAAAAGGACTTTGCAAATAATTGGCTCTGTTGATTCAGCAACCTTTGATGCATTACAACAGCGCATACAAAATTTACCCATCTCAGCCGAAACCTTTATCAAGCTTGATACCAGCGGCATTAAAGATGTCGAGCGTGAAAGAAACCACATAATACAAGATATTGAAAAAACAAAATTTTATTTTCCTGAAGGCTCTGCTGAATTTCAACAGAAACAAAAAACAGCATTACAAACATTGCATAAAAATATGCAACAATTATTGGCACTCAGCCAAACGTTGCATCAACCAATACATTTGCACATTACCGGAAGCACTGATGGGCGCGGCACAAAAATCTATAATCAAAAATTGGGACAACAACGTGCCGAAGTCGTACAAGATTGGCTACACAATGAGGGGATAGAAAAAGAGATTCTGGTAATAGCGCCACCACCGATCATACGTTTTGGTGAAAGTGAGGCTAGCCCAGATGATAGGAATGTGAGTTTTCAAATCAAAATACAAGCTAAGGAGAATATTTAATGGCAATAGTACAAAAAAAAATTTGCATGATTGGTGATTTTGGCGTAGGTAAAACCAGTTTGGTTGCTCGTTTTGTACGTCAAACATTTTCAGAGAAATATTTGACTACGGTGGGCGTCAAAATAGATACAAAATTAATGAAATTACCTGATGGGCGTGAAGTTAAACTTGTTTTATGGGATATTGCAGGCAATGATGCCCTAACAACAACCACTACCTCATACTTACGTGGAGCGGCTGGTTTTTTGCTGATTGTTGATGGCACACGCCGCCCAACCTGGGACAGTGCCTTAAATCTACGCGAGGCACTCATCAAACAGCAAGGGGAAAAGCCCTTTGTTATGTTGCTTAATAAAGCGGATTTGGATGAACAATGGGAAATGGACGAGCAAGTCATTGAGGAAAAAAAGCAGGAAGGCTGGAAGCTATTATCTACCAGCGCCAAAACAGGTATGAATGTGGAAAAAGCCTTTCTTGAATTAACAACACAAATGCTGAAAACCTAAAATTGGCTTTGAGGAGAAAAAACATGACCACAATCCCTTCAAGCATTACCACTTATCTGCATATTGACGAGCATGGTAATTTAGTTGAATGGGGGGGAGAGCCTCAACATTATGGATTGACAAATTTGATGGCAGGAAAAGCGGCGATTAAACAAGTGAGTTTTCTTGAAGGGATGTTAACTATTTCTCATACTAAAATATTGGAATTTGTGCGCGTGGGGAATGGGCGTTGTGCACATGTGCATATTGTACCTGTGGATAAAGGGACTGATGTATTAATGTTTGATGCCACCGCTGAACATGATCAACAACAAATAAAACAGCAACAAGATAATGAATTGAGTATATTAAGTTATCGGGAAAGCTAATTATTGCAAAAAACGAACGTAAAAAAAAGCTTAGCTTGAAGAAAAAATTAAAAAAAGAAATACTATTTTAAAAAAAAATAGTATTTCTAACGACTTTGATGGTATTAAAAAAAAATGACCTAATTATTACATTGAACTGCTTGTATCCCTAACCGACTAAACAATTGACGATCATGATCCACAGTAGAATTGCCAGTCGTTAACAATTTATCTCCATAGAAAATCGAATTAGCCCCGGCCAAAAAACATAACGCTTGTAACTCATCACTCATTGATGCACGCCCAGCCGATAAACGTATATGGGAAGTTGGCATTAAAATCCGTGCCACCGCAATGCAGCGCACCATGTGAAACGGATCAATTTTTTTTGCATCAGCCAAGGGCGTCCCCGCCATTGGTACCAATTGATTGATAGGCACACTTTCTGGATGGATAGATAAATTAGCCAAAGTCTGCAACAACACAATGCGATCTTCCAAGTTTTCACCCATGCCAATAATGCCCCCACAACACACCTTTAGGTTGGCAGCGCGCACATTGTCAAGCGTATTGAGACGATCCTGGTAGGTATGAGTGCTAACAATCTGTTTATAATAGTCAGCTGAAGTGTCGAGATTATGATTATAATAATCCAAACCCGCTTCTTTTAACTGTTGGGCTTGTTTCGCATCAAGCATGCCCAAAGTCATACAAGTTTCTAAACCGAGCGCTTTAACAGCTTTTATGATTTCCAAGACTTTATCAAAATCTTTAGATTTTGGGTGACGCCATGCTGCCCCCATGCAAAAGCGCGTAGCACCACTGGCTTTGGCTTCACTGGCTGCTGCAATCACTGTATCCAAATCCATTAAAGGTTGAGGCTCTATATCCGTCTTAAAGCGTGTACTTTGCGAACAATAGCCACAATCTTCTGAGCAAGTGCCCGTTTTAATACTCAACAAAGTACTCAATTGCACTTGATTAGGATTAAAATAAGCACGGTGTGTGGATTGTGCCTTAAAAATTAAATCATTAAATGAAAGTTCAAACAATTCTGTGATTTCATCAATGCGCCAATCATGACGCACAGATAACACATTTTCTTGAAGCATAATTAAGTTAGTTTGATTGAGTTGTGTATAATTGAGCTACTTAAAGCCCACTTTGCTTAATAAGTGAGACAGCCCCTTTTTCACCGGCGTGCGTTCTGTAGAGACCGTTTTGCTCTGTGTGCTTGCTTGTTTGCCTGGCGTTCGTAGTGGGTTGTGTGCAGGCCTTTTTTTTGGCTTGTACTTTTTCAACGCTTTGTTTTCCTCTAAAACAAGCTTGTGGGGTTGTCTTGTGATGTACTTTGCCATTTCGTCCATAAATGGGCCATCAATTTTTTCAGCTTGCAAAATATAAAAGTCATTATCACCCAATCCGTTAAAGTTTTTGATTGCCAAATCAATCGTACAAGTTTTAAAATTAGCCGTAAACTTAAATTCGACACGAAGTTCGGGCTCAAAGACAAACACTGCTCTTGTAAATTCTCCCTTGGCATCGTTTTCTTCGGTGCAAACGAAATGCATATTTTGCTTTGTAAAATACTCCCTCTGCAAATAAGTCTCAGATTTTGTGTGCTTTCTTAGACGATATTTGTACGGTGTTTTGCAACTGCAACGCAACAGAAAATCGCCACTGGTATCATTCGTACCCTGGGATTTCTGCATGTTGAGATTGTCAAGACTCACGAGGCGGTAATTTTGTTGTTGGAAATCATCAATTTCACCATAACCTTCAATAAAATAACTGACCTGTGTATCAGGTTTCAGATAGTTAAGCTGCTCAATCAACTCATGCAAATAATCGCGCAATTGTTTTAAGGCAGGTTTTATCTGAGTACGAAAACGTTTTTCTCGTAACGCTTGTTGTTGTTGCGCTTTTAATTCCTTTTCTTTGTTCAATTTTTGACGTTCTTCCGTTTCCTTTTTTAAATTATCAAGATAATTCATTTAGACGGACACCCCCATATTGAGTGAAACAAAGCTTTTTGTCCCAAAAAAGATGTTATGATGTGCTTTCCGCAGTGATGCAACAATTATATATTGCTGTTTAGTTTATACGATTGTCCTGTTAATCACAAGTATATTTGTATTGGTTTTGTTTGTGAGCTATAATTAGTTCAAATAAATTGTTAAAAAGCGTGACCACAATGACTTAATTTGGCAATTGGGTGCTATTATTATTTATATTATAATTGATGTTACGCATCTTGTTTCCAAACTCCATCAGGCAAAAACCGTAAATAACTACAAGGATTACTTTTAAAAAAGGATAAATCAAAACCTAAAATCTAGTGGTTTATCCGATTGACAAAGTAATCGCTTTCCTCAAAGAGCGGGTTTGGGAATGAATTTAAGTAGTTAAACAAAAGTGGATAAACCATAGCAAAAATGTCGGTTTTGACTTATCCTTTATTAAAAGTAATCCTTGTAGTTATTCATGGGTCTAAGAAAAAAAATAAATGTGACTAAATTCATACAAATTAATTTGAAGATAAAATGATACGTCATTGGTTGCTAATATTATTATGTATATGTTCTTTGCCCATTGCTGCAATAGAACTACCTGACATGGGCATTTCTGCTAACACAGTCATGTCGCCTGCGGACGAACAAAAATTGGGAGAAACTTTTATCCGTCAATTGCGCAGGCAGGCTCCTGTGATAGACGATCCCCAAATCAATAATTATCTTAATGCCTTGGGCAATCGTTTAGCCTCATACAGCAACAATCCTGAACAGCATTTCCATTTTTTTGTCGTTGATGATCCTTCTATCAACGCCTTTGCTGTACCTGGCGGCTTTGTGGGTGTACATAGCGGTTTGATTTTAAATGGGCGTAGCGAGGGTGAGCTCGCCTCAGTATTAGCCCACGAAATTGCCCATGTGACTCAGCGCCATATTGCCCGTATGGTTGAGGCTTCTCAACATTTTTCTTTGCCAGCAATAGCCGCTTTAATTGCGGCTGTGGTGCTCGCAGGTGCCGGGAATCCCGATATTGGGCAAGCCGCTGCGGCAGCCGTGATGGCGGGTAATGTGCAAATGCAGATTAATTTTACCCGCATTCACGAAAGCGAGGCTGATCGTGTTGGCATGCAAATTTTGGCTGATGCAGGCTTTGAACCACGCGAGATGCCGAAATTTTTTGAACGTTTACAAACAGCGAGTCGCTATTATGATGGGGGCGTGCCAGAATTATTACGCACTCACCCGGTGACGACTGATCGCATTGCCGAAGCGCGTGATCGTGCTGAAAAATATTCCCCCCAAAGGATGAACGATACCCCGCTTTATCACCTAATGAAAGCAAAATTACTGGTATTGACCACCAAAAAGAAACAAAGGCTATTGAAAAATATCAACAAAATGTTAAAAACGGGTCGCTATCGCGATGAACGGGCCATCCGTTATGCCCTCGCTTTAACCTTATTAGCCACACGACAAGCAAGCGGTGTACAAACCCAAATTAATTGGCTATTCAAAAACGACGGGGATAGGGTAGCATATCACTTATTGAAAGCAAGATTAGCTTTGTTGCAAAATAACTATGCCAAAGCCATGCAAATATATAAACAAGCCTTACAAATTTATCCAGGTGATAAAATGTTGGGGCTAGACTATGCTGAAAAATTATTGCAAAATAATGCAGCTCAAAAAGCTAAAGCGGTGTTATTGAGGATACCATCTTATTCAAATCCCTACTATCACCGTTTATTAGCACGCGCTTATCAAGCAACAGGCGCTATCGCATTGGCACATTTAGCGTTGGCAAAAAGTTACTACCTCACAGGTCAAACAGCGCTAGCCTTAGAGCAAGTAAAGCTCGCAGGTCAACAAAGAAATCTCAATTTTTATTTGGCATCACGCATAGATGCGCATTATAATAAATTACAAGCTGAGTTGCTTGAAGAGCAAAAAGCCTCAAGATAGTAACAATTTTTTTTGTAATTCATAGACTTAGGAGAAAGCGTAGATGAATCTACCACGCAGAACCTTTCTAAAAGGGGTCATTGCCACCGGTGGTGCAATGGCGTTAGGCGCAACTGTGCTGCCATCCACCGTTTTAGCAGACGAAGCAAAAACCAAAAAGGCCATCGAAGAGCTGTTTGGAAGTTCTAATGCAAGTGAGAGTAATAAAATTACCATTAAAACTCCTAGACTTGCTGAAAATGGTAAGGTAGTCAAAGTTGAAGTGCAAGCCAAACTGGACAATGTAGAATCCATTGCTCTTTTCGTCGAAGGCAATAGGGTACCATTTGTGGGTCAGTTTAACTTCTCTAATGGGGCTGAAGGTTGGATAAAAACCCGCATCAAAATGGGGCAAACATCCAATGTCGTCGCTGTGGTCAAAGCGAATGGTCAACTGTATCAAGCAAAGCGCATGGTAGAAGTGACTGTTGGTGGTTGTGCTGGCTAACAAATTAAAGGAGAAACACAAGTGTCAATGCCAAAGTTAATACGTGTAAAAACCAAATCCAAACGTGGCTTCACCGAGGTAACGCTTTTAATCAAACACCCTATGAAGGGTGGATTTCGCAAAAATTTGGAGTCAGGTCAATTTGAAGCTGTGCCTGATCCTGATTACATTGAAAAACTGACTTGTGAACACAACGGTAAGACGGTGATGTCGGCGAACTTGCTATTCGGTGTCTCTGAGAACCCTTTTCTATCTTTCAAATTCAAAGGGGGTAATAATGGGGACACAGTGAAAATCACTTGTGTTGATAACAACGGTGATACAGCCTCATGTGAAACGACAATTGGTAAAAGGAGAGGAGATAAGTGCCGCTTCCGTTAAGGTGTGGATTTTTATTAATGGTTAATTAACCATCAGCGAATGGGCACCAATTGGCGCAGTCCAATAAAACCTCGCCGTTTTTTTTAAAACAGCGAGGTTTTTTTTATTCACTGGTGTTACGCATCCTCGTTCACAAGCTTTGCGACTATGGTTTGTGAACAAGAGTGCGTAACATCAGTTATTCAGATAAAAAATATGAAAAAAACCCTATTTTTAGCTCTATTATCATTGATGGGCAATGGTTGTGCAGGTATGTTACCATCTATGAAACAAACAACCAAATCACCTTGGCAACATTTTGAAGATGCTAAAAGAGCTTTTGACATGATAGAGCCTCACAAATCAAACCGTGAAGACTTAAAACGGCTCGGATTTGATCCATTTGAAGTGCCTAATGTCAAATTGATTACTTATCTTGATCTATTCAAAATATTCCTACCTAACGATTCTATCAAAATGGAAAACCTTGATCCAGGAGTACAAGCCTGTTTACAAGCGAGAGATCTTTGCCAAGGGTATGAAGTATCACCTCAAATGTTAGATAGTAAACGTTATGGTAATGTTTTTTTAGATTTATTGAACTTTAGAAGAAAAAAAAGCACCACAGGTTGGAAGTTTAAAGCCCTGATTGTTTTGAATAAAGATTTAGTCGTTCACAAAGTCTGGGGGGGAGAGCCTAATGTTTCAGAATTTGAAGATAAAAAAAATCCGCTGGGTCCACTTCAAAATATTGACAATATCATGCCCGATATCAAACTTTTTTAAATTATACTATCTATGCACTGCCATAAAGTTTTTTTATCTCCTTCTAGACAAAGGAGCCATAAGGTTGGCTCCTTAAAATCTTGTTCAAATTTCACATGTGGGCGAAACTGTTTCAGGCGGCGCGAGCAAAGCATCCACTTTGGCGGCGCAAATAAAATCATTTTCTGACAATCCCCCAATCGCATGGGTAAAATAACGCACCAAACAGCGGTTATAACCCACTTCAAGATTTGGATGGTGATCCTCCTGATGAGCAATCCAAGCCACCGCATTAACAAAAGCCATTGTTTCGTAATAATTTTTAAATTTATAGGTACGGCTGATTTCCGTTTCATTCAACTGCCAACCCTGGCGCAACATACCTTGCGCTTCATCCCTTGTCAATGGTTTAACGCCCCCTTCACAGGGTTTGCAGCGTTTTGTCGTTAAGTCACTCATAACACCAATACCTTAATCTTTTTTAGGAGGAACATAGTGGGGATCATTAGGATTGAGAAAAACGTAACTAAAATTTCCTTTTTCGATTTCAAAAAAATCCATCACAGCATCTTCTAGTAAATCTTGATAGACAGGTTCAAAAACAACATCAACACCTTCACAATGAATCTGCACATCTCCTTCTTTAATTTCATCAAACCCCATTTTGTTGTACTCAATACTACCATCAGCATTACGCCGTGGCGCAAGACGTAAAGCAAGTCCTTTCATATTGCCAAGTTCCGCGGCTTTTAAAATCTGAGCAACCGCTCTTTCTGTGACTTTTAACATGCTAACTCCTCAATGAAAACGATCTTTTTGAATCGCTTTAATACTTGAGGATAATAGTCGGTTTTTTAAACCCCTTCAATGATTAATACGTTTTGGCCTGTCTGCGAACAAATTTAACAAAGCGTTGTGCCCAATGATTATTTTCAACATCACGTAAATGGACATAACTGGCTAAGGTATTTTTATAGATAACCCCATCATGGAAACCATCTAAACCAGTCCCACGCAAAACTTGATAAGCAAATGTCAGATCAGAAGGCAAATTAATTGCCTTAGAATAATGAAATTCATGGGCATAAAAATCGGTGGGATGTCCCTTTGAATCAAGCAAAGGCCACAATCCTTTTCCCGTTTCACGCAAATGAACATAACCACGCCCTTGAGGACGCGCCTCCATCACCGTATCAAATGGTAACGCCCCTACCATTTCACACGTTTTATCTTGCCACGTCAGCCGACGCGACAAATACATCAATCCCCCACACTCAGCATAAACCGGCATAGCTTGTTCAATTGCATCACGGATGGCTTTTTTTAAGTGACCATTATGAGACAAAATTTCTATTTTTTCCTCAGGAAATCCCCCCCCAATAAACAAAGCATCTACTTTCGGCAATTGTGAATCATGCAAGGCATCAATAAAAACTAATTCTGCCCCAGCAGCCTCTAACGCCTCCAAATCACCATGATAGTAAAAACCAAAGGCAGCATCACGCACCACACCAATTTTAATATCTGTCAAACAATTGATATCATTTTTTTTGACAAAAGAGGGATAAGGCGCTTTTTGAGCAATACAGACTAATTGCTCTAAATCAATCTGTGCTGCAACGATTTGGGCAATCGTATTAACTTTGCGCTGTGCTTGATTATCCTCATTACTGGGCATCAAACCTAAATGCCGTTCCTTTATAACTAAATTAGCGTCACGCCGCACTGCTCCAACAACAGGCACATCAGTATAATATCTTATTGATTCCCGCAATTTAGCCTCATGCCGTTTACCACCTACCTGATTAAGAATAACACCGGCAATATGAATACTTTTATCAAAAATTTGATAGCCCAATATCAACGGCGCAACCCCTCGTGTCATACCTTGTGTATCAAGGACCAACACGACTGGCGCTTTCAACAAACGCGCTAATGCCGCATTACTATTACTTCCATCCACATCCATACCATCATACAAACCCTTATTGCCTTCAATAAGACTGATATCAGCCTCCTGACTACGCAGTGCGAAATTATTCACAATTTCGCCAGAATTCATTGTATAAAAATCAAGATTATGGCAGGGACGATTGGCTGCGCAAGTTAACCACAAAGGATCAATGTAATCGGGGCCTTTTTTAAAAGGTTGAACAACCAGCCCACGCGCCACCATTGTGGCACACAATCCAAGGGTCATTGTTGTTTTACCAGAAGATTTATGGGCGGCAGAAATGAGAATTTGGGGCATGTATTTATTAGTAGGTTGATGGCTAATGATTAATGGTTAATTTTAACCATTAACCATTACCATTAGGGGGTGGCACCCTCATTTAAAATAGTAATTTCTACCCGACGGTTTTGTTGTTGCCCCTCTTCTGTCTCATTAGAAGCAACAGGATTATTTTCACCAAAAGCTCTTGCAACGATTTTTTCTGGTTTAATACCGCTTGCTATCAACGCTTCGCGCACAGCATTGGCACGGCGTTCTGAAAGTGTTTGATTATACTCCTCACGACCAATGCTATCTGTGTGCCCTTCTACAACAATGGAGCGCGAGCTATATTGTTCTTGAATCACTTGAGCAATTTTCTCAACTTCTTTTTGGCCTTCAGGTAACAAGTCTGCTTTATCAAACTCAAATAGCACAATCGTCTTGTCTTCTAATGTGAACTGCAAACCACGTTTGGTCTGTATTCCCAATGTTTTTGTAGTTGCGACGGGCTCAACAGGCTCAATAGAAGGTGAAGAAGGTATGGGAGCAGCCACGAGAGGTTGTACTGGCCAAATGCTGACACATGCCACATTCAATCCTGTTACTACCAGCAGCATTATCAAAGTTTTCAGAAATTTAGGATTATTTAGGTGTTTCATGGGAGTCAACTCCTCTGTGTTCATCGATCAGATATCCACATTGATGCACCTTGATATTCCTTGCAGGTAACCAAGAAGTGAGCTATCCCAGGTGCGTTTTGGATTTTTGAAGTACACACCTGTTATTAATGATACATCACTTTTATAATTTGTCAATTTGATAGAATTTAGACAAACTAATGCATCAAATTTCTCAATGCTGCAGCTAACCCTTGGTAGAAAACTAAAGCTTATACCACCCCATATTTTTCTTTAGGACGACTGATCCACATCTGTTGTGCCGTCTCATGCGCCTCATCAATGTTGGAAACTTTTCCCATTAATTTTAAGGTAATCGCCACTGTGCCTATTACAGCCCACTCGGCATATTCATCCTCAATTTTTCCACGCCATAAAGCCGAAAGGTGTTGTGGCTCCAATTTTTCTTCTTTAACATGACGTTTTTTGAACAAGGGTGGCCACATTTCATCAGACAATTTACCATTATGCACACTTTGCACTAAACATTCCATATCAGGGTTACGTTCAATTTCTCCCCCCTCACCTTTTATCACAGCTAAATGGGGTTGATCAAGCAAAAGCGCGGCCTCTTGATGGACAGGACGATAAGCGGGGTGAAAAATACCTTGTATCACATAAGGCGCATTAAAGGGGTTAATCATACGTGCCAAGGTGTGGACAGGAGAGCGTAAGCCCATCAAAGGACGAAGTTCAATGATTTCATGTAATTTAGAACAAAGGTATTGTAGTGGCAAATAGCTAAAATTAGATTGTTTGATTTGTTCTGCTGCCTGTTCAAATGAAGTGGCATATTCAATACCTAAATAGGACAACATATCTTGGGTATAAAGGCGATTGTTAGTATGCCCCCCCGCACCATGCATAAATATCTTGGTGCCATTTTCCGCCAATACCAAAGTAGACAAAATAAACCAAGGCAAATGACGACGTTTACCCGCATAAGAAGACCAATCCAAATCAACTTCTTGCATATCCGCCGGCAATTTAAAAGAGTCACGCACTGCTCGAATAAATCCCGCTAATTCCTCATGGCTTTCTTCTTTGACGCGCATCAGCATCATAAAAGCCCCTAATTGTACAGGCTCAACCTCATCCGCCATAATCATACGCATAGCGGAGTATGCCTCTTCTTGTGTCAAAGGGCGGGAACCGTTTTTACCCTTACCTAAAATACGAACATATTGAGCAAAAGGATGTTCTT
>CAYFOB010000048.1:10991-13877 GCA_964344525.1 uncultured Thiomargarita sp. | reverse complement strand
AATTATAGCCAAAATTAAAATTAAAGACCAACATCTTTTTCTGAAAAGCTATAGCGCGGAGACGGAGACTGCCAGCACGTCACGCTTAGTCAATAAACCCACAAATTTTCCCTCATCATCAACGATTGGAACATGCCGTATCTGTTTTGAGAGCATTAATTGACGTGCTTGATGCACTGTATTGGTGCTTTTGAGCGTGTATAATTCGTTACTCATCAATTCTTTTATTGTAATCATTATTAACCTATTTAATTGTTAATGGTTAGTGGTCATTCATTAACCACTAATCATTATTATATATACAGCTTATGATGAACACTATTGCAGAGATCACACAACAACTTTGGAAACCCGCTAATTCTTTGTGCCAAGAAGGCATCCCCTATCATGCTTATTTGACGGATTTGACTTGGTTGTTATTTTTAAAAATAGCCCCTGTTTATGCGAGCCATCTGCCTGACCACTTAACTTGGGAAGCCTTAATCCAAAAAAAAGGGGGGGAACAATATCAATATTATCAAAAACTTATAAAAGAAATGGGAAATGTGAGTGATCCACACATTGCTGGGATATATGCGCATGCTTGCTCATCTCTTAAAAAAACCCAACAATTGGCGCAACTGATTAGCGCGCTTGCTGTGATAGATGTTGTGCCAACCAATGACCTAGGGGAAATATACGAAAGGTTATTGGAAAAGTGCGCTTGTGAGGATGAAAACAGTTTGCATATGATCCCACGTTCATTAATTGACCTGATGGTCGTTTTAACACAACCGCAATTGGGGGAGTTGATTCAAGATCCGCTCGCTGGTACTGCAATTTTTGTGGTCGCAGCTGACCAATATATTAAAGTGACAAATAATGAATTAAGTGATATAAATATCAATCAAAAGCAAAGATTTATTGCTATAGAACCAAATTTAGAGCGACAACGTTTGGCGTTAATGAATTGTTTTTTACACAATATTGTTCATCCTCAGCAGGTAGCAATGCGCTTGGGTGATAGTTTATTATCAAACCTACAACTATGGCCTTTAGCTGATCTCATATTGAGTGTGCTCGTTTTTGCAAGTGATCCAACTGATAAATTTGGCAAACACGATGCCTCTTTGGCTTTATTAAAACACATTTACTATACCCTTAAACCTGGGGGACGAGCAGCTGTTGTGTTACCCGACAAAATATTAGGCATGGTAGGACCTGCACAGCAACTGCGCCGCCTTTTGCTTGATAGTTGTGTTGTACATACTGTGCTACGCTTGCCCAACGGGATTTTTTACCCATACCATGGACGAGCACATTTGCTGTTTTTCAGAAAAGGCAAAACGCCCAACGAAAAAACACAAAAAGTTTGGTTTTATGATTTACGGACTCGTTGCCCGATTTTTGGGCAAGAGCTACATTTAACGCGAGAACATCTGATGGAGTTTGAAATGGTTTATGGTGATGATCCCTTGGGAGAAAATTCCCGCAATGATGATGGTGAAAATGAACGTTGGCGTAGTTTCAGTCGCCAAAGCTTGGCAGAGCAGGAAGACAGATTGGATTTGTGCTGGTTGCAAGATAAGGGTATGGATCGCTTAGTTGTTAGTGGTGAAATTGGGGAAATGTTAGGTGATACGGTAACGGAGTTGAGAACTTTAACAGACATTTTAGGGTAGAGGGCTTTCTGAATCAGAATTTATTAGAATAATCTGAACCGTGATTTATGTGATTGATATATTAAATTCTGCAAATTCTGATTCAGACAAAAAAGTTTAATTTTTGACCTTCGCCACATAACGCGACCAATCCTTGTTAGCATCACCAAACACCAAAAAATAGGGATTAAGCAACGACTCTTTGGTATTGTAGCGTAGCGGTTGCGACTGCGTATCCATCAAATAGCCCCCCGCTTGTTCAACCACGCATTGTGCAGCTGCAGTATCCCATTCTGATGTTGGTCCAAAGCGAGGATAAACATCTGCTTTACCCTCTGCCACTAAACAAAATTTCAAAGAGCTGCCAATACTGACCAACTCCACTTCTGCATCCAATCCCTCAATAAATTGTTGTAAAGATTCATTAGCATGCGAGCGACTGCCCGCGACTATCATGCTCTCTTTTGGGCAAGAACGTACCTTGATGGGTGTTGATGGTTGTCCAGGCAACTGCTTAAATGCACCACTCCCCAATGCGGCAAAATAAGTGACCCCCGTGACGGGCACATACACAACGCCAAGTATGGGTTTGTGATCATCAATCAGGGCAATATTGACTGTAAATTCACCATTGCGTTTAACAAATTCGCGGGTACCATCAAGCGGATCAACGAGCCAATAGCGTTGCCAAGCGCGGCGCTCAGAATAGGGAATATTTGCCGATTCTTCCGATAAAATGGGCAAATCGGGTGTTATCTTTTTTAATTCTGTCACGATGGTTTCGTGTGCTGCCATGTCAGCAAGCGTTAAAGGAGATTTATCGTCTTTTTGTGTAACGGAAAAATCCGTGGCATAGACTTCCATGATCCGTTTTCCAGCGGCTTGTGCGATTTGCTTGACGCTATCTAGTCGTTTTTCGCCTGACATTTTTTTTTCCTATCAGTTATCAATGGTATAATTTTTTATTATACTATAGACTTTTTAGATAAATGTGTCAGAAGGAGAATAACATGTCAAGCATTCAACGTGCACTCATCAGCGTATCTGATAAATCAGGTATTGTGGCGTTTGCTCAGGCATTAAGTGATCAAGGTGTGGAAATTTTATCCACAGGCGGTACAGCTAAATTACTCGCAGACAGCGGCATTTCTGTTAAGGAGGTTTCTGATTACACCGGTTTTCCTGAAATGATGAATGGACGAGTTAAAACCCTTCATCCAAAGATACACGGGGGACTTTTAGCCCT
>CAYFOB010000048.1:10774-10981 GCA_964344525.1 uncultured Thiomargarita sp. | reverse complement strand
CGAGTAAAAACGTTGCATCCTAAAATTCATGGGGGCTTGCTAGGGCGACGTGGGATTGATGAGGCGGTGATGGTTGAACATGCGATTTCTCCTATTGATTTGCTTGTTGTTAATTTATACCCCTTTGAGCAAACCATTGCTAAGCCTGATTGTGACTTAGCCACCGCTATTGAAAATATCGACATCGGGGGGCCTGCCATGTTGCGT
>CAYFOB010000048.1:2953-10641 GCA_964344525.1 uncultured Thiomargarita sp. | reverse complement strand
GCGTTCTGCGGCTAAAAATTATGCGGCAGTGACGGTGGTGGTTGATGCGACAGATTATGACACAGTTTTAAAAGAAATGGCTGCTGATGGGGTAACAGAAGCGACCCGCTTTGCTTTGGCACGTAAAGTGTTTGCACACACAGCCCGTTATGATAGTGCAATTGCCAATTATTTAGGACAAGACGAGAATTTTCCATCCACACTCACCTTACAATACCAAAAAGTGCAAGCCATGCGCTATGGTGAAAATCCCCATCAAAAAGCCGCTTTTTATGCCGAATCCAAACCCCAAGAAATTTGCGTTGCGACAGCCACACAATTACAAGGTAAGGCCTTGTCCTATAACAATGTGGCTGATACAGATGCTGCCTTAGAATGTGTCAAATCTTTTGACGATCCAGCGTGTGTGATTGTCAAACATGCCAATCCTTGCGGCGTGGCGATTGGGGAAAATATTTTGGCTGCCTACAATCGTGCCTTTAAAACGGACCCAACCTCTGCCTTTGGGGGCATTATCGCCTTTAATCGCAAATTGGATGCGCAAACAGCAAAAGCGATTATTGATCGCCAATTTGTTGAAGTGATTATTGTGCCTTCTGTTGATGAGGAGGCTAAGCCCATTTTAGCCAAAAAAGCCAATGTGCGTGTATTAAGTTGTGGGCAATGGGACTCACAACGAGTGGCAGGACTCGATTTTAAACGAGTCAATGGCGGACTTTTGGTGCAGGATCGTGATTTAGGAGGCGTAACGGCGGCTGATTTAAAAATAGTCACACAACGGCAACCGACAGAAAAGGAGTTACAAGATTTATTATTTGCTTGGAAAGTCGTCAAATTTGTCAAATCCAATGCCATCGTTTATTGCAAGGAGGGCATGACAATTGGCGTGGGAGCTGGACAAATGAGCCGCGTTTACAGTGCCAAAATTGCAGCGATTAAAGCTGCTGATGAAAAATTAGAAGTCAAAGGCTCTGTCATGGCATCCGATGCTTTTTTTCCATTTAGAGATGGCATTGATGCTGCTGCTGAAGTGGGCATCAATGCAGTCATCCAACCGGGCGGCTCTATGCGCGATAAAGAAGTGATTGCAGCCGCGAATGAACATGGGATGGCGATGGCATTTACGGGGATGCGTCATTTTAGGCATTGATTATGGTATGCACGGAGTCCAAAATTTATTTATAACTCCTTAATGAGGAAATTATTTATGGAAAATCGCACAGAAAATAGCAATTCCATTGCCACTAGCGTAGTTGGCTTGGTTGTTTTTCTTGTCACCATAGCGACAGTCACAAGCCTGTTAAACAACAAGAGCATTTCCATAGTTCAAACACAAGCGACTCAAGTAGAGAGCCGTTTGCATTTGTTGCGAGAAGAAGCTGTTGCTGAGGCAAAAAAGGAATTTGACCTTGCCTTGCGTTCTTTGCAAAAAGAAATGGTAGCAACCGCCAACAGGCAAACTGCTCAAGTTGAACAACTGGCGCTTAAAGTGAATCACATAGAAACTGGCTTGAAAGCTGACTTGCAAGCATTAGCGCAAACACAAGCTGCCCAAGCAGAGAGCCGTTTGCGTATGCAATTTGATCTTGCCTTGCGTTCTTTGCAAAAACAAATGGCAGCCGCTATCAAGAGCCAGAATGCTCAAGTTGAAGAACTGGCGCAAAAAGTGGAAGCTGACATGCAAGCATTAGTGCAAGTGCAAAATGCTAAAATCGATGGGCTAACGGCACAATTGCAAACCTTGACAGAAGATGGTTGGGATAGCCAACAAAATGCCCTATTGGAACAATTGGACTCTAAACCTGTGGTTCAAGAAAAAAATGACCAGCTAGAACAATTGAGCCGTCAAGTGCAGAGATTAAAGCTGATCATAAAAGCTGACATGGCAGCACTGGAAACCGTTCTAAACGCTGAAATAGCGGCTGTTTCTCAACAAGAAAAGACGCTTGAGACTCAATTGCAAACATTGACAACGGAAACTGCGCAACTTGATCAACAACAAAATGTTCAAATAGAACAACTGACTCATCAGGTGAATCAATTTGAAACACGCTTGAAAACGGAAATGTTGACTGTTTCTCAAAAAGTAAAAGCTGACATGGCAACACTGAAAACGGATTTTAACGCTGAAATAGCGGCAATCTCTCAAGAAAAAAAGGGGTTTGAGACTCAATTACAAACCATGGCAACGGAAACGGCACATGTTGATCAACAACAAAATCTTCAACTAGAACAATTGAATCATCAAGTCAGTCAATTTGAAATTATTTTTAAAGCTGACATGGAAGCACGCACTCAAGAACAAAGCAAGCAACTAAAGCAACTTAATGCACAATTCCAATTGGTCAAGGACATGGCAAGCTTAAATCTCCGTCAAAATGACCAAATAGAGCAACTCGCTCGAAAAATTGCTCAAATAGATACTCAAGGGCGTTGATAGAATTTGCGCTCTAAGTACTGAATGTATGCACGGACTCCAAAATTTATTTTGGAGTCCTAAATTTCGTTAAGGTGATTTCTTGAAATCAAAAGAAATCCGATTTTTTCAAAAAATCTGATTTCTCACAAATAGGTGCTCATATGAATATAAATTTAGCAGGAAGAATACAAAATACCCATTTACCTCACCAAAATGCTTTACTACCCCTATTAGAAGCGATTATTAATGCCATCCATGCCATAGAGGATTCAGGTACTAATAATGGTTGTATTAATATTTATTTTGAAAGGGATACAACGCAATTATCTTTTGAAGAAATTGCACCAGTCATTAATATTATTGTTGAAGATAATGGAATCGGTTTTACACCAGACAATTTTGAATCATTTCAAACTTCTGATTCGACTTTCAAAAAGGCAAAAGGTGGCAAAGGTATTGGGCGATTTGTGTGGTTAAAGGCGTTTAAACAAGTCCATGTTAACAGTCAATTTCAACATCAGGGGCGTTGTTTTGCGCGACGTTTTGATTTTATTTTGAATGAAAATGGTATTGAAAACCTACAGCTTGAAGAAATTGAGTTCTGCGAACCCAAAACGAGAGTCGAGCTCAAGCAATTTAAATCGGCATATCAAGAACAATTTCCTTTAACCCTTGATTTGATCGCGTTGTTGATTATTGAACATTATTTGATTTATTTTATTTTTGAAACATGTCCAATAATTACCCTTTTTGATAGTCATCAGAGGCTAATTTTGAATGATCTTTATAACAAGGGTATTAGCCCTTATCTACAACGGGAAAACTTTACCGCTCGATATGAATCTTTTGAGATTATCAGTGCCAAAGTTGAAGCCACGCGCCGCCAGAGTCGGAGCGAAATTCATTTATGTGCCAATTATAGAGATGTGCTTACAGAAAGACTTGGGAAATGGTTACCAGATTTGGAGCAAATAACCGAGGACAAGCCATTGGTATTTTTGGTTTATATTTCGGGCAAATACCTAGATGAGCATGTGAATCCAGAAAGAACTGGCTTTTTTATAGAAGATGAAGGCGGTTTTTTGCTGTCGAAACGAGATATTATCACCGCAGCCATTGATCACCTGAAAAACAACTATTTCAAATCATATCTGGCGACGATTCAACAAACGAAACAGGAGCGCATTGAAACTTACATTAAAAATGCCGCTCCTCAATATCGACCTTTATTAAAGTATCAAGCCGCGAGCTTGCAGGAAATTCCGTTGAAATCGTTGCAGGACGGTTTGATCTAGCGCTTTACAAAGTTTTTGCAAAAATTGAATTAGAATTAAAACAAAAAGGACAGAAATTTCTGAGTCGCCAATTGACAAACATTAAAGACTTAGCGCGCTATAAAGCGGAATATAATCAATATATTGAACAAGAAAATGATCTTGGTAAGGCGAAATTAGCGCAATATATCGCCCATAGAAAGATTATCTTGAGATTACTCAGCAATAGCCTAGAACGTGGTGATGATGGTAAATACAGTTTAGAAGAAAGTGTTCATGGACTCATTTTTCCCTTGAAACAAACCTCTGATGATATTGATTATGAAAAGCATAATTTGTGGATTATTGATGAAAAATTGGCGTATCACAAATATTTAGCCTCTGATCAACCACTCAATACGCTGACACCGGTGATGATTGATAGCGATGATCGACCTGATATTATCATTTTCAACTCACCTTTTGCTTTTGTTGATAATTCGATGCCATTTTCATCTGTGGTTATCATTGAATTTAAGCGTCCAATGAGACACAATTATCCAGCTAACCCATTTGAACAAGTGTACGGCTATATCAGAAAAATTCGCCAAGGCAATGTCACTGACAAACATGGCAGACTCATTTCAGTGAGCCAAAACACGCCTTTTTATAGTTACATCATCTGTGATTTGACTAACAAAATGAGGCAGCTTGCTGAAAACCAAGATTTTACCGAAGCGCCTGATAAAATGGGGTATTTTAAATATCATAGTCAATTGAGGAGTTATATTGAAATTATTTCTTATCCTAAGCTACTTGAAGATGCAAACAAAAGAAATCAGGTTTTGTTTGATAAACTTAATTTGCCGCGCTAGTATCGAATTGACTACCAGGATTAAAAATCCGATTTTTTGAAAAAATCGGACATTATGTTATAATCTACCAATCCTCAAGATCGAAAACCTAGTATAACGGATTAGGGGACTAAACGGATTGTGTTAAGAGGGTTACCATCTTAATTAATTATATTAACTCAATTATAAAAATCAATAGTCAATTTAATAAAACATATTTATTGATATTATACTTAAATTTCGCAAACAATATCCACAACGATGACGTGCTGATTCAGTGATACGCTTTCTAAGACCAATAGGTATGTATGTTGTACTCATTGCGTTGCAGTTGTTAATTGACGTAATTCAGCCAAGGTTGGCAAACGTTGCCCACGAATTCGTAGCAAAACAGCCGCTCGCGCTTTTTGCAACATGATTTGATTAACAGCTTCTTGCAAAATGGCTAATCGTTTTTGTTCCTTTTTAGTCAAGCTATCTGATTGATTTTTATGAAGTAATGATTCTAATTCCTGCTGTTGTTCTTTTGGTACAGTTTTTAACAATAATTGTTTAAGCGTTGCATTTTCCCAAGTTTCTAATTGAGTCAATTGAGCAATTTGCTCGGCAGGTAAACCATCCAAAGATGGTAAGGAGGTTTGAAGCACTTTTAACAAAACAGATTCTATGGGTTGAGCCATTGTCTGTGCAATACGTCTGATTGGTTCATAAAATTGATCTGGCAATTCAAGTGTTATTGTTTGAGCCATAATTTTTCTCCTTTATCTAATTGATTTGTACACAAAACCTTTTCACATTCAAAGCAAATGTCATTACGCTTGCTCATCAGAGATTTTGATTTCATTATCATCAATGATGATAAGGAATAGATTACCTGACTTTTTTATTTTGTCAACCCTTTTTTTGATCACACAGAAAATTGTCCCAGGCTCTCTTTGTATATAACCGTCACTTTATAAAACTTTAAGTACTGAACCATGAATTTTCAGGTATTTTGGAATCCAAAGCTTAACGAAGGACATTTCTGGACCGAAGCTAAGCTTTGGACTCCAAAATGTGGTAAAACTTGTGAACGGGTACTTAACATCAATAAATAATTTCCGAAAACCTGTCAGGTTTGGTGTAAGTTTTTCATTTGATAGGAAAAAAAATTGATTTTTTGTCAGAATCTTGGATTTTATGTCCTAAAAGCTGTTTTTCTATAAACGCCACTATTTGTTCAGGTTGATTCATATCTAGCACCGGTAAATTTGTTGGCTTTGCTGGTGGGGCATCGCAAGCAATCGCAATGATTGAGGAATCAGTAGGAAAGAATAAAGAATGTCCTAAACTTGGGCGGTGTACTTCAATTTTTGGAAACGTTTCATGTTTAAAACCTTCGACTAAGATTAAATCTAATTGTTCTTGATTTAAATGAGACAGGAGTTGTTCTAAGTTAGGTTCTTCAAATTCTTCGTCCATTTCAACCATCAAAGCCCAACGTTTGCGGGAAGCAACTAGCATTTGTTCGGCACCGGCTTGACGGAGACGATAGCTATCTTTGCCAGGATGATCAATATCAAATTTTTTGTGGTGGGAATGTTTAATCATGCCAAGCCGTAAACCTTTGGCTTTTAGTAGGGGGATTATTTTTAATAAGAGAGTCGTTTTGCCGGTGCCACTGGAGGCTACAAAACCTAAAATTGGAATTCGCGCCATTAGTTCAAGTTATCAATTTTAAAAAGGTGGAGTGTTCGGAAGGCGTATTAATATTCAAAAAAGTCTCAGGAGCATCTGAAAAATCCGCCCGTGCCAACGATTGTTTGGCGAGAAAACGGTGTATGCTACGTTCGCCTTTTTCTAAAAATGCCAATAAATTTGCCAGTAAGCTGCGTTTAAAGAGAGAAAATACAGGTTGCATAAGTTGCCCATCATCAGCCACGCTGACTTCAGCATTGGCATTAATCAAGCTGAAATACAAGCGCTCCGCTAATTGTGGACTGAGTCGCGGCGAGTCACAAGGGACAAATAATACATAGTCCGTTTGTGCTTCACCTAATGCTGTTGCCATGCCTGCAAGAGGTCCCTGATAACCACCAAAAGTATCTGCCAACACCGTGCAAGCGCCAAGTTTAGCATACTGGGCTTGATGACGATTGGCACTGATCAAAAGTGTGCCAATTTGGGGGCGCAGGGCAGCTATCACATATTCAACCAAATATTTATTATTAACAGGCACCAATCCTTTATCTTGCCCACCCATACGGGTTGCACGTCCACCGGCGAGAATAACGCCGGTGATGTCAATCTTATTCAGTTTCATCTGGCACTTGTAAGGTTAATTTGGCACCTGATGCCATATTGATAAAATAAACCATCGCTGATGCAAACAGTTTGACGTTTTTTGATAACAGTGGAAACAGGACTATTTCGTAATTTTTGTCCTGATTCAAGCGAAGCTTCCAGCCTGCTGGGGACGAAAATCCAAGTTCATACACTAAAGCCACACTGGTAATTTTATCAAAAGGCAAACTCGTTGGTGAACCCGTTAAATTTTGCCAGCTGACTGATTCTCCAAAGAAATTTTTCCAAATAATCGCTTTTTCTGTTAGCATCAATCCTCTTGATGCAGCGCTTACTGTGCCCGTATCAAAATAAAAGTAATGGTTTTTTTCCATGTTAGGAACAGCACATTTTGAATGTTTGGTATTGATGTACTGCTCTGCAAATGGCGCAGTGCGAGTTTTCGATGCACACCACCATAATGTGTGCTCATCACCCTTTGGGACACTACCAAATTTAAATTTGGCATTCTTAAAAAAATGGGTAGAAAGCACGATTTTGAAATTTTTATAGCCCTCAGCAAAAGGAATATCACGTTTTTCAAAAATAAGTGTTGTGAGCGAATTTAACAATTCGCTATCTGGTTGTGATAAGTTAAAACCTTTGCCGTAGATAGAAAAACAAGCATCTAGCAATTGTAAATTTTTGATCGGATCACCTTGATCAATATGCTTTTCACTGCATAGCGTAATCCAACCCGCCAAGATACCTTTCTCTCTTTCTGGTATTTTTAAGTGTAGTTTTTCAGGCGATGTTTTATTAAAATCAATAAAATAAATGATTGCCGAAAGAAAAGAAATGAGTCCCTTGTCTGGCACACTTGATAAGCGAATATCGTTG
>CAYFOB010000048.1:0-2943 GCA_964344525.1 uncultured Thiomargarita sp. | reverse complement strand
TTTTGTCGTTATTAATCCTGAGTTTCCAACCTGTTAAGGATAACCCACGTTCATAAACAAGCGTTATTTGTTTAATATCATTAAACGCTAAACGATATTGATTATCAGTGATATTTTTCCAAATCAACGATTTATCGGTGAGTGCAATGCCGCGTGAATATGAAAACACACGCCCCGTATCATAGTAAAAATAATATTTTTCTTCAGCTTCACGCACCGATGAAAACAAGTCTTCACCTGCCGACTTTAATTCATGTGCAAACTCAAATTCCAAGCCTTTCAACAGATGAATTTTGAGTATGCTTTGGAAATTTCCATAAACATCTTCAAACGAAGTCGAATCATCTGTTGTTAAAACTTTTTTTATCAAGTCATTAAACAGATTCATATCCCCTGGTGAGGGTTGTTTAGATGTGGTTAAACAATTATCCATCTCTTGCAAGGCTCCTCGATAATCCTTTTTTTCCATAGTGGTTTTGAGGGATTCTGAGTCACTACATGTCGATGCGAAAGAGATAGGCAAGGAAAACCAGCACAATACGACGACAAATAACCTATACATGTTTTTTCCTCATCTTCACAATTGATAATAATGATGATAGAGGCAATAGGCTAATTAATCAAGCTAGTGCAAGAGGGGGGAAATTGGAAGGGATTTTAACGACAGGGATGAGTTATAAAAATCAGGTTTTAAGTGTGTTATAAGACTTACGCATTGACAAACTTTAATTTTTTGTTTTTATTATCAAATTCGTGATGCCTTGAATTTGTCATTTATTTATCAATGCGTAAGTCCTATATAATTAGGTATTAAATTTTATGCGCTACTAAAAAACTAACAAAGCCAACACTAACCAAATAGGGCTCGTCATAACACCAAATATTGCAATCAAGGGGCTACATTCTTTTAACATGATTAAATTCCTCATCAAAAAAGTGGAAATTATGCTTACTAAAAAACTAACAAAGCCAACACTAACCAAATAGGGCTCGTCATAACACCAAATATTGCAATCAAGGGGCTACATTCTTTTAACATGATTAAATTCCTCATCAAAAAAGTGGAAATTATGCTTACTAAAAAACTAACAAAGCCAAAACTAACCAAATAGGACTCGTCATAAGACCAAATATTGCAATCGAGGGGCAGCATTCTTTTAACATGATTAAAATCCTCATCAAAATTTGATTATCATAGTCAATATATTAGAATATAATAATATTATTATTTGCTAATATATAATGATCTATTTTCTATAAAACGCCTGCAACTATTAATCTTTGCAGAAAATGTTTTGTCTGTCATTTACGATATAGATTAAAGCAAAGGGTGTGCCAACTTTTGCATTTTTTTTAAGTTATTGTTTGTAAACGATAATTAATTTTTATAGAATGCCAATGAAAAATTTATCTATCATAATGATAGATTATATTATCAATATGATAAATAAAACTATCATAATGATAGTTTTAAACACAGGCGGAACGAAGCTGGTGGTGTTATTCCTCCTGATGCGCTTTCCACTGCCGTTTTTTACGATAAATCGTGGCGGGACCAATTTCCAATAATTTTGCCGCCTTCTCCACACTACCATTGCAATATTCAATAGTCCTCAAAATCACATCTTTTTCAATTTGCCAAAAGGGACGAATATTATTGTCTGATACGATTGCGACGGGAGAAATGGACGGTGTTGTTTTTTTAGTTGATGCAGGAGGGACGTTGCTATTTGAAGGCGCTGGAGGGGGATCTGAATGGTAAGGCTGATTTTTGGCGAGTTTGGCAAGTAACATATCCGCAGTCACTATCTCACCTTCATTTAATAACACTATACTATGAATAGTATTTCGCAGTTGGCGTACATTGCCTGGCCATTTATAATGCAATAAAATTTTTTTTGCTTCCAAGCTAAAATCCTTAAAATTTTTTTTGGGCTCGGCTTGGGTAAATTTCTCAAGAAAGTTTTTGGCTAAATGCAATACATCATCACCCCGCTCACGCAAAGGGGGCAACTTAATAGTAATAACATCTAAGCGGTGGTATAAATCCTCACGAAAACGTCCTGCCTTGATTTCAGTAATTGGATCACGATGTGTCCCACAAAGAATACGGATATCAACTTTTTCTAGCCGATGAGTACCCACCTTATGAAAGCTACTCGTTTCCAAAAAGCGTAGTAACTTACGTTGCAAACTCAAATCCATGTCCCCAATTTCATCCAAAAATAATACCCCTTCATTGGCTAATGAGGCTGCCCCCTCCCGATCAGTGTTTGCCCCAGTAAAAGCGCCTTTGATATGCCCGAAGAGTTCGCTTTCCATCAAGCCATGGGGAATCGCCGCACAATTAAGGGGAATAAATGGCTTATCCTTGCGGGGGCTTGCTTGATGAAGTGCCAAAGCGCAAAGTTCTTTACCAGTGCCCGTTTCTCCAGTAATAAACACAGGCGCATTGCTTGTCGCAATTTTACTGATGGTCTGATAAACCTCCTGCATGGGTGGGGAAGAACCAATAAATTGATGATATTGCTGGATTTTTTTGACAGGCGAAGAAGAATTTGTGTGGATAGGATAGCTTAAATGTTGTCCCGTGAGAATTTTGCGTAATGTGTCGAGAAGACGATTAGGTTCAAGGGGTTTTTTTATAAAATCAAAGGCGCCATAACGCATAACTTCAATCACGACGTTAAAAGAATCTTCCGCGGTGATAGCAACCACAGCGCATCCCAATTGTTGTTGCTGTACATATTTGAGAATTTCTATGCCATTCATATCAGGAAGCCCCAAATCAAGTAGAATCCCCACTGGAACAATGTCTTGTAGATACTCCAAAGCGGCTTTCCCAGTTTTGACATGTTGCAAATTGATTGGCTCATTTGCCAAATAGCTTTTATAGTATGTAGCCACCACGACATCATCTTCGATCAATAATATTGGAGGTTG
>CAYFOB010000047.1:0-14155 GCA_964344525.1 uncultured Thiomargarita sp. | reverse complement strand
AAGCTCTGCTTCGAGTGTAGGTGGCCTGGAAATTTCCGCCATCCTGCACTAGGTGTTTTCCTTATGTGTTTAAAAACTGGATAAATTGTCCTGGTGTCACAATTTCTATCCCAAAATGTTCTTTGACACCTTTGAAAGCACCAAATCCTAACAAGCTTGAACCCCTGGTAAACGAATAACAACACAAGTCCCTTCTACTTGTTCTATCCATACAGTGCCCCCATGTTCCTCAATAATTTTTTTAACAATGGGTAAGCCTAATCCTGTTCCTTTCTTTTTTGTCGTCACGTAGGGTTCAAAAATTTTATCAAGCACATGCTCAGGAATACCTGGTCCTTGATCTGATAAGCGTAATTCGACACATCCAAAACATGATTCTGTCAAATAGCGAGTCGTAACGGTAATACAATTGTCAGTTGATTTCGCTTCTAGCGCATTTTTAATTAGATTATGCAAAACTTGTCGCAAACGCCCTGAATCCGCTTCAATGTGTGGAATCTCCTGATTGAGTATGCTTTTTATAGGAATTTGAGGGTATAAGTCTAGTACTTCTTTGATAAGTTGATTGAGATTTAGTCGTACCTTGTGTATTTCAGGATTTTTCGCATAATCAGAAAAGGCATTGACCATTTTTTTCATGCCATCAACTTGTTCAATAATGGTATGCGTCAAGCGATCTAAAGTGTCTGCTTCTTTGGCAGGTAATTTACGCAAATATTTTTGCCGCAAACGCTCTGCAGAAAGTTGAATCGGGGTGAGTGGATTTTTGATTTCATGGGCAAGACGACGAGCCACTTCACTCCAAGCCGCATCTCGTTGTGCTTGAATCAAAGTTGTTACATCGTCACAGACGATAACATATCCCTCCTGTTGCCCTTGCCGTAATTGTGTGCCACAACAAATCAGTATTTTTCGTCCGCCAGCGCCAAATAAGGTAAGCTCTTCCCGCCAATATCGGGCATGACTTTTTAAATAATGATGGATGGAGGAGCAAAAAGGTAGTAGCCTAGATTCTTCATTTTGCAATTGTGGTAAAGTTTTGCCCAATAATTCATTTAATGGTAAACCGAGAATCTGAGCGGCGGCGGGATTGGCCGTGCGTAGGCGTTGTTCAGAATCAATTGAGATGACCCCAGAAGATAAGCGTTCTAATACCACCTCCAAGTAAGCACGTTGACTATCAGCCAATTGTTGGCTTTGTTTAACTTCATCGCGTGCTTGTGCAATCTTACTCGTCATCTCATTAAAAGATTGTACAACAAAACCCAATTCATCTAAATATTTGACGGGTAACTTTTTTTGATAATTGCCGCGAGCAACTGCACGCGTGCCTTCCACCAAATGACTTAATGGGGAAACAAAACGACGCGCCACAAAAAATGCCATCCACACTGCACTAAAAATTGTCAATAATAAGACTAAGGATAATACCAATGTGAAGCTCATTTTGAGTGGTTTGTGCAAATAAGCTTTTTTCTTATAATTTGTAAAAGCCACTTCCAAACTTTCTGCTAATTCACTGATACGTGTACGTATTGAAAATAAGGCATGCAGTAAACGCACCGGTTGACGTTGGTTTATTTTAACCACCACGCGGATATGTAAACCTCGATCAGTAATGGGTTCTAAGCTGACGTAATTATCTGATTGTTTAAGTTGTAAGAAGACGCTGTCATTGGGAAGATGAGGCAATAAATGTCCAAGATAAGTACTGTTAGATGTGATGATACGTCCATTAGACGCTAATAATGTTAATTCAGATGCGCCACTACGATTACGTAAACTATTGAGTTGTAAAGCAATAGTATTATCATCAACAAGCGCGATTTCTTCGGCAACACTGATTGTCCGCTTCAAAGCTTCGCGCATACGGGCATTGAGAACGGCTTGACTTAAATCTAAAGCATTTGTCAATGCCGTTTCTATGTTGACATCAAACCAATTATCTAAACGTTGATGCAAAAATTCCAGGGAAAAATAATAAACAACAATAACAGGCGTGGCAGATAGCACCACCAATAGAGTGACTAAACGGACTGTTAAGCGTGCGCCAGCCCGTTTTTTTTGGACTTGATAAAAAAGATGCTGTAGATTTAAGGCAATTAATATTGATAATGCCAAAAGTGCCGTTACATTAACTAATAATAGTAATGAGTAAAGATGCTCGAATCGTTCTGAATTTCGCAGTGCATCAGCAATCATCCACAACGAAATCAATAGGGCAAGCAATAGCAATGCCATGCCAAGATTCAACCATCTTTTGATGCTTGTAAAGGACATAAATACCAATCACTACTCAACCGCCATTGTGAAGAGAGATACGCTGTCAGGCGCAAAGAAATGGGTAAAGATTCAATATCTAAACGAATTTGCAAATAAACCCAATAAATTTCATCCTCATATTTTATCAAATGTTGATCCAACATAGGATAATTCTTTATTTCACTGATGTGAGCCAAGGCAGCCTCCAAACTTGGAAAAGTTCCTTGTATGCCAGTATTCAAATGCTTGAGTGCATATTGTTTGCTGAGTGCCTGATATTTCAGTTCATAGCGTTGCTTCAATGTTGCAATTTCCTCATTCCACCAATACCGTCGCTCACGCTCAATCACAATATTAAGTTCTAAAGTCAACGATACCCCATTTTGCAATGCCTCAATAGTACCTTTAGTCAGTGCATAATTGAATTTCGCATCCAGCATGTATACGTCATTAACCAGGTGTGTTTTGGCATCTTGTATTGAAAAGTCAGCAAAAGTCAAATGAGAAAAAAGTAATAAGCCTATCATTTTAAAGTTTAGAAAGACACGCATAATAAAACCCATCCAGGTTATTTTCACCGGGCAAGATTTGTCGTCCTCTCGGCAGTGCATTCCCCCAATCTGCCTCCAACACAATTTCATAAGCATCAGCATAGGTGGCTAAAAATTTCTGGATTTGTAAATGATTTTCTTCAGCAAACACTGAGCATGTGACATACAATAATTTACCATTGGGCGCCAGTAAGGACCATAGTGCTTTCAATAAACGCGCTTGTTGTGCCATTAATGTGGCAATATCGCTTTCTTGACGTAAATATTTGATATCAGGATGACGACGAATCACACCGCTACCAGAACATGGAGCATCCAATAATATTCGATCAAATAATTGTCCATCCCACCAAGTGTCGGGTTGCGTGGCATCAGCACAATGCACATTTGCTGATAATTGTAAGCGTTGTAAAGTGTTTGCCAATTTTTGTACACGAGCGGGTTGGTTATCTAATGCAACTAATGTACCAATTTCATAACGTTCTAGCAAGTGCGCCGTTTTTCCGCCCGGTGCCGCGCAAGCATCCAATACCCGTGCCCCTGCTGGTACGTCAAGTAAGGAGGCGGCTAATTGTGCTGCGCCATCTTGCACCGATACCCATCCTTGTGCAAATCCTGGCAGGTGTTGAACATCTGTCGCGTGTTCGAGAGTAATACCACAATCTGTGTAAGGCGTAGGTGTTGCCGCCTCATGCAAATGCTTAAGATAAGTCTCACGCGACATGGCGCGGGCATTCACTCGTAAAGTGAAGGGCGGATGTACATTATTTGCGCAAGCCACACTCTCCCATTGCGAAGAGCAATTTTTTTGCAATTGTTTGATTAACCAAGGTGGGTGTGCCAATTTCACATTGACATCAGTATCTACACTCTTCAACAGCGCCTCACCTTGGCGCTGAAAATTGCGCAAAACGGCATTAACTAAACCAGCTGCCCAATTTTTTTTCAAAGCGCGTGTCACATTCACTGTTGCAGCTGTTGCAGCATGGGGGGGGATGCGTAAATACAGATGTTGATATAAGCCTATTAATAATAAAACATGAATGTCATAATCCTTGTTTTTAAAAGGTTTATGGAGTAAACGTTGTAATATCGCCTCTAAACGTGGTTGCCACCGTAATACGCCATAACATAGGGCTTGCGCTAGGGCACGTTCACGGGCATCATTTAGGTTTTGAACATCCAAACAATCTGATAAAGAATGTCGGTGCCCAATTACTTGGCTTAAGATTTGGGTAGCTGCGCTGCGAGCGTCCATGGTTTTTCCAAATAAATGAACTGCAAACTTAATATTTGAACTGTGATTTATGTGATTGATCTGATTATTTTCCTCAAATCAATCACAAAAATCACAGTTCAAAATTATTTAGGGACAAGTATACTCAGGATGAGCATTAAGAAAATCTCTCACCAAAATAGGTTTTCCTCCCGCTCTTTGAACCTTCAACAATCGCAAAACGCCATCCCCAGTGGCAACCTCAATGCCATCGCGCTGACAACGTATAACACTACCTATCGCCTCTTTTGTGCTGGATGGTAAAGCTTGCGCTGTCCAAATGCGTAGCGTTTGGTCAAATAAACTAGCTTGGGCAACAGGCCAAGGATTAAAGGCACGCACTTTGCGCTCTAAAACAATCGCAGGCGCCTGCCAATCTAATTGTGCCTCCGCCTTATCCAATTTTTTGGCATAAGTCGCTTGGCTATTGTCCTGTGCTGTCGCAGGTAAATTTTCAATATCATCTATCGCATCGCCTAAAACTTGCGCTCCTAATGTCGCTAAACGATCATGTAACGTTTGCCCAGTATCATCGGGCAAAATTTCACAACTTTCGTATCGAAGCCAAGCGCCGGTGTCTAAGCCAACATTCATTTGCATCAAAGTAACACCTGTTGTAGTATCGCCTGCTAACAAGGCGCGTTGAATCGGTGCAGCCCCACGCCAGCGCGGTAGTAAAGATGCATGGACATTGACACAACCAAAACGGGGCATTTTTAGCACCGCTTTTGGTAACAACAACCCATAAGCCACCACAATCATCAAATCGGCTTCTAATGCCTGTAATTGAGCTTGTGCCTCTGCCTTTTTTAGGCTGAGGGGTTGGTAAACATCAATGCCATGTTCTAATGCCACTGATTTAACAGGACTTGCATGCAATTTTCGCCCTCGCCCTGCCTTACGATCAGGTTGCGTATAAACTGCACAAACGGTATGATTTGAGTTTAAGAGTGCAACAAGACTTGGCACAGCAAAGTCGGGGGTACCTGCAAAAATAATACGTTTTTTACTCATTTATGTTCAAATAAGAAATATTTATGAAGCACGTCGTTGTTTTTTGAGCAATTTTTTCTGAATGCGTTGACGTTTGAGGGAGGAGAGGTAGTCCACAAACAATTTGCCTTTAAGATGATCCATTTCATGCAAAATACACACTGCAAGCAAATCTTCAGCAGTCACGGTAATAGACTTCCCCTCCTGATTGAGGGCTTCTACTGTGATTTTTTTTGCACGTTCAACCTCCTCAAATATAGTTGGTACAGATAAACACCCTTCTTCTGTGCTTTGTGTACCTTCGCTGCTGAGGATTTTTGGGTTAATCAAACATAAAGGTTGATTTCTTTCTTCTGATATATCAATCACAAGAATTTGTTGATGGATGTTAACTTGCGTTGCAGCCAGCCCAACACCGGGGGCATCATACATCGTCTCGAACAAATCAGCAACGATTTTGCGTGTCGCATCATTAACTTGCTCAACAGGTTTGGCTTCAGTACGCAATCTAGGATCAGGAAAATGTAATATTTTAAGTAAAGCCATAGTCGTTAATTAATAACTGATGTTACGCAGTTTTCTTCTACTAGTAATAACGGAAAGCGATTATATTATCGATAGGATAAACCATAGCAAAAATGTCGGTTTTGATTTATCCCTTTTTAAATATAATCCTTGTAGTTAGTGTCCCCTCTGGAGAGTTATCAATACTACAATACAATTATGTGGCAAAAACTAGCATTTAAAATACTATCGCTCTTTTATGGTGCAATTCTCCTATTGGTTTTATTTTTGGTCTACAATTACATGCAGGACAACCAACTTGAGGTTGCAAAAGATCGGGTAATGCAAGAAACGCTTATGGCTGCTCAACAAATAGATAAAACACTTGCTGAACTTTCTGCCATTGCCCACACCATTGCAGATGATCTTGATTCTGGGAAATTACCTCGCTCTCAGATTGTGGGTAGACTCCAAAAAACGATGGAAAAAACACCTCATCTATTTGGGATTGGTGTTGCGTATATTCCCTACGTTAATGAGCCACAAGAACGACGGCGCTCGCCTTACTATATCAACAGATCATTTCAAACAGAAATTCAAGAAATACTTATTCCCTCCTGTTCCCAGAATAACATACCTAATTGTGTTGTTTTTTTAGAATATTCTTTAAAAAATATCAAGACATTGATTTCTACCCTTGATCTTGGTCAAACTGGTTATGGATTTATACTTTCAAAACAAGGTATTTTTATAAACCATCCTCTTGAAGAATATGTGAAAAATCGTCAAACTGTCTTTAATCTAGCCGATAATTGGAACGATTTGGCGGTTAAAAGGTTAGGTGAGCAAGTTATTGAGGGGAAAAGTGGGGTTATAGACTACGAAGTGGGGGGACAAGCGTCTTGGATATTTTACCAAGCTATTCCTGCGACAGGATGGGTGATGGGCGCAATCGTCATTAAAAGTGAAATTTTAGCACAAATTCTTGAGCAGTTACAGCACAAACAAATATGGCTCTGCATTTGGCTTATTATTTTTTTAATCTTGTCTGTCGCATTGCTATTTCGTGTTTATCAAGGGGATCATTTGTGGACGCTGGCGTTGTCAAGCGCTGTGTTCTTTTTAGTTGGCATCGGTTTTGTTTGGTATACAACGACTTCACCTTATTCCGATGCAATCATGGTAGATAAAGCGGGTTTACACAAATTTGTATCCACCATGCCGCATCAAAAAACGTTTGTGCCGACTAAGGTTTTTATTGAATCCGTTGAATTTTCTGAGGATAATAAAACCCTATTAACAGGGCAAATCCGCCAAAAATATGATACTGGAATAAATCGTGGTTTTATTTTGCCCGATGCAGAATCCATTCAGATAACAGAGGTATCTCGCTACACTCAAAATCAGAAAGAAGTAGTAACATGGAATTTTAAAGGCACCATGCGCCAACAATTTGATCATTCAAAATATCCTTTTGACAAAATAAAAATTAATCTACTGATAAATCACGTTAATAAAAACGTGATTTTGATACCTGATTTAGAAGCCTATCAATGGATCAACCCAATGGCTCGCCCTGGTGTTAAACGCAAACTCGTTTTGCCTGGTTGGCATATGAGGAGTAGCTTTTTTAGCTACCATTCCCAACAGCTCAAATTTACGATTTTTGCAGAAAGGCACCTGCTAAACCCCTTTCTGGGTAGTTTGCTACCCCTGATTGTGGTAGCAGGTATGCTATTTGCTATCTTGTTGCTATTAGGAAAGGCAAAAACCTTTACTAACATGATTGCGCCATTAGCAGCTTTATTTTTGGGCACAATCATGGCGCACATTGGACTGAAAAAAGAAATAGCCACTTGGGAAATCGTCTATATTGAATATTTTTACATTGTGATGTATATCGCCATTTTGGCAGTTATTGCGAGTTATTTTATGTTTCATCGCAAGTGCAACCTCATCCAATATCGTGATGGCTTAGTGGTCAAATTGCTTTTTTGGCCATTAATTTTGGGGAGCTTGTTGGTGGTAACGATGTGGACTTTTTATTAAACTTGTCCCTAAATAATTTTGAACTGTGATTTTCATATCAATCACATAAATCACAGTTCAAATTATTTTCCGCCTTTCTGCACTCTAATTTTAACTAAAGGAATAATGATGAACACCAAAACGGCTTTTGCGGTCATATTTTCTCTGATTGTGACGGTAACCCTGATACTGGCATTTACCATTTACACGCTCAATAGCAACGGAAATACAGATATTGAAAAATATCGAGCAGACGAAATCCAGAAAATCAAACAATCTCTCAAAGACTATGTTGAGTTTGCTTATGCAAAGGTTGAAGCCACCCATAAAAGCGCAATGGATAAGGCTGATTTAGAAAGAAACTATGGTCCTCGTTTGAAGAGCGTTATAGACGTTGCAGAAACCATCCTCAAATCGAAAGCTGAAGCCGTCAACAAAGGTGAGTTGACCCTTTCTGAAGCACAAGAACAGGCCGCAGCAGAAATAAAAAAGATCAGGTATGACAATGGCAGCGGTTATGTTTGGATCACCGATACCACCCTGCCTTATCCCAAAATGATCATGGACCCACTCACACCATCGCTTGATGGTTTAGTATTGGATGATTCAAAATACAATTGCGCCTTGGGCAAAGACCAAAATCTGTTTAGTGTCGCGGTGGAAATTTGTCAGGCGCACGGCAAGGGTTTTGTTGATTACCTTTGGCCTAAAAAAATTCAAGAGACTGTTGTTCCAGATGTGCCTAAGCTCGCTTATATGAGGTTATTTCAGGAATGGGATTGGATTTTGGGTACAGCAATTTATGTTGATGAGGCAATTAATGATGCCATAGACGAAAGTAAAACCGACATAAGACGGATGAAGTATAACAATGGCACGGGCTCTTTTTGGATAAACAATGCGACTAATTTGATACTTGAGCCAAGCACACAGGATGCTCAAATTTTGGAAAGCAAAATCAAAGACTTTGTTGACATTTGCGACACCCAGAATGGAAGCGGCTTTTTGAAAGATAGCTGGAGTAAAAAGGGCTCGATTGAAGAAACCTTATCTTATGTGAAGCTATATAGACCATTAGGCTGGATAATCGGCACCTCTGTTTATCTTGATAGCCTAGACAAAGCGGTTGCTGAAAAAAAAGCAAGCATTGATGAACAAAACAACATTTTAATACTCAAAATTGTGAGCGTCTCTTTTCTCATTGTTTTCTTGATCAGTGGATTGATTTATCTTGTGATCAGATATTTTGCAAATACAAACCCCGTTACGGAACCCACGCCCGTTGTTGAACCAGAACCTGTTTCAGTTTTGAACGCAGAAGATGAGAGCATAACGCCAGAAATACCCGTGCTGACACCAGCGCCAGAACACGGAACAGTGCGTACAGATGATTGCATAAAAATGGTTCAAGAAATCAGCAAAACACTGATCGCAGAACATGCAAAATTGTTGGCAACAGTCATACAACCAGCTGAAGGTGCTCAAAAAGTTGAAATTTCGCAGGAACTCAAACAATTAGCCAATAAAACAGAACAAACCATCGAAGAGGTGAAAAAGAAAGTTGAGGCTAATCAACAACCTTCCTCTGCTGACAAGACAACGGAAAAAGTGATGGGTAACTTAAATCAGATGCTTGGCGAATAGGACGTTGGCTTAAACCTTCAAGGTTTTGGAAACCTTGAAGGTTTAAAAGATTATGATAAGTAATGCCGTGCTTCAATCATCAAGCGTTTCATTTCCCGCACGGCTTCTGCAAAGCCACTAAACAGCGCACGCGCCACTATCGCATGTCCAATATTGAGTTCGCACACGTCTGGAATGATGGCAATATCGGCGACATTGTGATAGTTGAGTCCATGTCCTGCATTGACTTGCAAATCCGCGTCCACACCATGTTTTACAGCGCTGAGAATGCGTTGATATTCTTGTTGACGGGCAAGTTCATCGGTGGCATCGGCAAAATGCCCCGTGTGAATTTCTATCACAGGCGCACCGATACGCGCTGCAGCATCAATTTGATCAGGATCAGCATCAATGAACAAAGAAACTCGTATGCCAGCTGCTGCTAAGCGTTGACAAGCTTCTTGGATACGCTCTAGTTGACCAACAACATCTAAGCCACCTTCGGTTGTCAACTCCTCACGTCGCTCAGGCACGAGGCAAACATCGTGAGGGCGAAGTCGTTCAGCAAAAGTTAACATATCCTCAGTCACCGCCATTTCCAAATTCATACGAGTGAGCAGGACATCTTTAAGCATAAGAACATCACGCTCTTGAATATGCCGGCGATCTTCACGTAAATGCAAAGTAATCAAATCTGCGCCTGCTTGTTCCGCTACGATTGCAGCTTGCACAGGATCAGGATAACGAGTGCCACGCGCTTGTCTGACAGTGGCGATATGATCAATGTTGACTCCTAAGCGAAGGATTGTATTTTGTGTGGTTTCCATTTTTTTGACCTCACTTGTCTAAATCAGAAGTATTTTGCAAATTATGAAATTATGTCAATTCTGATTCAAACAATTTTCCAGTGTTAAGATACCCAAAATCCATTAAACAAAATTCTGGTTTCTTTGAATTCAGGAAGGGAAAAATTCAACCCTGTAATTTGTTTTAAAGTTTCTCCCCATATTTTTAAACGATCAGTTGTTGCACCCAGGCTGTTCGTGGTTTTGACAATCGCGTCCTTAAACTTTTGATTCGTTTCACAAAGTGATTTAAACTGTTTGACAAGCACCTCTTTTTTTTCCAAGGCAGCATGACGAATCCGTTCATCAGAAAGATAAAAAGCCATGATATCAACAACGGCTTTGTTAAAACGTCGATCATATTGTTTGCCCATCCATTTGCGCCCAACTTGGTTTTCTCCAAAAATTTCAACGCCTGCTTGTATCGCTTTTTCAAAAGCCTCAATTTGAAATTTGACTTTTTGCTCGTAATAGTCCCAATTTTTGTTGAGATGATCACAAGTCATATCAAGAAAATCCTTTAAATCCCCTGCATATTGATCCAAAAAAAAAGCAAAGGCGATATACCTGACAAACAATTCAACATCACGCATTCTGAAATCTGGTTCTTCAATTTTAAGCAATATTTTTATAGAAGCACTGTGAGAAGCGGCTTCATCAATATATTCAACAAATTGTCCAGGAAATAAGGCTTGACGAAGTTCCTGTGGAGACAGTGGTAGGTTGCCTGCGTTAAAGCGGACAAATACCCTATGCAAAAACTCAATAGATGAGCACTCTTTGATAACCACAGATTGAATGGAGTGACTCATAAAGTGATTTAGCATTATTTCTAAATCAGGATTTGCTTTGATCTTTTTATAAGTAACCCCTTCCAAATCCGTTCTGACTTCTAAGCCTTTTAACTTAAAGTTATTGTATTTGCCTTCAATATTGCCAGTAAATTGTAATAGGGAAAGTGTCCGTTGTTTTCCATCTAAGATAAAATATTTTCCCTGTTCATTTTCCACCAAGACAATTTGTGGCACCGGCAATCCAATCAAAAGCGATTCGATATACTGACTTTTGCGTATTTCCCGCCAGGCATCTCGGCGTTGAAATTTTGGACTTAACACAACATTGCCCTGTTGTAACTGGGAAATAATTGTTTCCACAGTCCAATCAAGGTTATAAACGACTGCATCCATTTTCGCTTTTCTCAAAGGTTCTGTTAAATCATCAATCATGTTAAAATTTTTCATAAGATGTTAGTTCACACCAAAAAAAAACTTAGTTTGCTAAATAAGCCGTCTCTTTGCTCAAATGCTTAAATTACCTTATGCGAGGTACAGAAAGCAAGCCGTTTTCACCTAATTTATAGAAATTATATCTTATATCTATAATAACAGCATGGCTTAGTTATATCTTACAATTGATAACTGATAACTGATAACTGATATGTACATTGATCTTGAACTTTTTAATCCCCATGAGTTCGATAGAGATTTAAAAGCTAACAGCTCAACGCTTCAGGTGTTTCGTAATAGCTTAAAGCAGGGGCATGACACACTTAAGGAACGTTTTCAAGCGCATAAAAATGTAACCAACTATGTGCTCCAACGTGCTTGGTTAATTGATCAAATTGTCTTAAAAGCTTGGCAACTGTTTTGTAGTGATGCTAATACAATTGCATTGATTGCGGTGGGTGGTTATGGACGCGGTGAATTGCATCCTTACTCCGATATCGATTTGTTGATTTTGTTAGAATCGCCCATGGATGCTAAAACGCAGGTGAGTATAGAGAACTTTTTAAGGTTGTTGTGGGATATGCGCCTTAAAGTTGGGCAAAGTGTACGCACATTGGAAGAGTGCGAGCAGGAGGCAAAAGCGGATATTACGGTAGTCACAAATATGATCGAAGCCCGTTTGCTTGTAGGGGCTGAGCATTTGTTTCAAGCCATGCAAGCTGCCATTGCCCCAGATCAAATGTGGCCTCATAAACAATTATTTGCTGCTAAAATCGAAGAACAAACTCAACGTCATCTGAAATACGATGATACCACTTGTAATTTGGAACCCAATGTCAAAGAAAGTCCCGGTGGGTTGCGCGATATTCAAATGATTGGTTGGGTAGCTAAACGCTATTTTGGAGCCACAACTTTACATGATTTTGTAGAACATGGTTTTTTAACTGAGAATGAATATCAAGTTCTCACCAAGGCGCAAGAATTTCTTTGGGATATTCGTTGCCGGTTACATTTAGAAACAAAACGAAACGAAGATCGTTTATTGTTTGAGTATCAACGCATTCTTGCGACAGCGCTGGGTTATGAGGATGATGAAGCTGGCTTGGGCGTTGAAAAATTTATGAAGCGGTATTATCGTACCGTCAAAAAAATAAGCACGCTCAACGACATGCTCTTGCAACTGTTTCAGGAAGCCATTTTATATGCTGATGCGCCTGCGATTGTTTATCCTTTAAACAAACGCTTTCAAGTGCGTAATGACTTTATTGAAGTGACTAATGATGAGGTTTTTGTCAATTATCCTTTTGCGTTGCTGGAAATTTTTTTCTTGCGGCAACAAAATCCTAAGATTAAGGGTATACGTGCGACTACCCTCCGCCTGCTTATTCATTACAACTATTTGATTGATGATGTTTTTCGCAAAGATTTGCGGGCGCGTAGCCTCTTTATTGAAATTTTTCGCCAACCAGAAGGCTTAACCCATGTATTACGGCGCATGAACCGTTATGGGATTTTGGGGGCCTATATTCCGGCGTTTGGTAAAATTTTGGGGCAAATGCAATACGATTTATTTCATGTTTACACTGTTGATCAACACACACTTTTTGTGGTGAGCAATCTCAGATGCTTGACTTTACCTGAGCGTCATCACGAATATCCATTTTGTTCAAAACTCATTCAAACTATTCCTAAGCCTGAACTGCTTTATCTCGCGGGTTTTTTTCACGATATAGCCAAAGGACGAGGCGGAGATCATTCTACTTTAGGCGAAAAAGATGCCCTGGATTTTTGTCAAGCCCATGGTTTAAGTGACAATGATGCCCGTATGGTGGGATGGTTAGTACGCAATCATTTGCTTTTATCTACCACAGCACAACGCAAAGACCTTGATGATCCTGATGTGATTAAAACCTTTGCCCAATGTGTTGAAAGCTCTGTGCGTCTTGATTATTTATATTTATTTTGCGTCATGGTCAAAATAAACAACCCCAGATTCATGATATTCAAAAGAAGGCACGCCGTTTACTCAGTGTGCCATATAATGAACGTATCACAGCCTTATGGAAAGATTTAGGCGATGATTATTTTTTGTCTTCAACACCGCAAGATGTTGCCCGCGAAACGGAGGCTATTTTAAAGCAGGCTGATCCTGATCAGCCCATTGTGTTAAAGCGCCAAGATAGCCAAGGTAGCACAACATTTATTTTGATCACACAAGCGCGTGATTCTTTGTTTGCGGCTACCACCTACTTTTTAGAACGACAAAATTTGACCATCGTTGATGCTTATATCGTTTCCACTCAAAGCGAATACACGATTTGTGGTTACACAGTTTTGAAAGATAATCAGGTAGAAATCAACTCAGAGCTAGAAGATATTGTGAAAGGACTCAAGCAAGCATTGGTGTCCGATAGCAATCCGGAATTTAACCCAATCCGTCGCCATATACCGAGATACCTTAAGCAGTTTATGGTGCCCACCCGCGTTACTTTTACACAAGACCATATAAACAACCATACTATTATGGCGCTTGTTACCACTGATCGTCCAGGTGTATTATCTCAGATTGCCCAAGCATTTACACTTTGTCAGGTGAGACTTAAAAAGGCTAAAATTGCGACATTTGGCACCCGCGTTGAAGATGTTTTTTTTATTACTGATTATAACAATCATGCGTTGTTTTCTGCTGAGCAACTTGATTGTTTGCGGGATAAATTATTTGAGCTGCTTGATATGCCAAAATCTGAAAAAAGCTGATGATTATAGCGTTTCCCGATTGCATGTTATTAATAACTGATGTTACGCACTCTCGTTCTTAGCGAAGGCGTGGGAATGCATTGACGACGC